>CAYMRG010000161.1:6330-10059 GCA_964392555.1 uncultured candidatus Brocadiaceae bacterium | reverse complement strand
CGATCGAGCTCGCGCCGAAGCTGAAGCCCAGCACGTAGTTGACGAAGTTGTACTTGGTCGCGTCGAGCTCGCCCTTGTAGAGCATCATCAGCAGCGTGATGCCGAGCAGGCCGAGGCCGACGACGGTCATGCCCATGACCGTGCCGGATTTGAACGCGACGTCGAGCGCTGCGCCGAGGCTGGTCTTCGCGGCCTGCGTCGTGCGCACCGCGGCGCGCGTCGCGCAGTGCATGCCGAAGTAGCCGGCGCCGGCCGACGCGGTCGAGCCGAGCAGGAACGCGATGCCGGTCTTGACGCCGAGGCCCATCTCCTCCTTGCCGAGGCAGAGCAGCACGAACACCACGCCGACGAACACCGCCAGCCACCGGTACTCGGCGTGCAGGAACGCGCGGCCGCCTTCCTGGACGGCCTTGGCGATCTCCTGCATGCGCGCGTCCCCCGGGTCCTTCAGCATGATCTGCTTGAAGAGTTTGACGGCATAGAAGATGCCTGCGACAGCGATGGCGAGAGAGAGCAGGTTCCAGACGTAGTAGGACATGAGGGCGGAGCTGGCCTTCGGGCCGACAAATCGGGCGCGGGACGATAGCCGTTCGGGCTACCCGCGGGCAAGAACGACCCCGCGGCGGGCGGCGTCGGAATCGGTCGGAATCGGGTCGGATCAGGTCGGCTCGACCGGCGGTTCGGTCGGGCGCGCCTGCGGTTCGGCCGGCGGGGGTGCCGGCACAGCCGGTGGGGCGGATGCATCGTTCGGCGCCGGCGGATTCTCGGCCGGCGGTTTTTCGGCCGACAAATCCTCGGCCGACGAGGCGTCTGCGGTCTCGACCGGGCGGCGCGGTTGCACGTAGGCCTCTTTCGGCACGCCGGCGGCCCTGCGGCGCAGGCGGCCGCGCCGCCACAGCCAAAACCACAAACCGACCAGCGCGCCGGCGCCGATCGCACCCCACAGGATGCCGCGCTCCACCTTCTGCACGGTCGCGATGACGTTCTCGATGAACGATGCGCCGTGGTAGCCGGCCAGGATCAACGCCGGAACGATCAGCGCGATGCCGATGCCGTCGAACAGCAGGAACCGGCGCCACGGCATCTTCATCGTGCCCGCGGTGAAGAACGCGACGACGCGCAGACCCGCGACGAAGCGGGCGATGAAGATCACGGTGTCGCCGCGGCGGCGGAACCAGTGATCGAACTTCGCCAGCCGCTGCTTGGTGATGAACATGCGCAGCCAGCGCAGGCGCAAGAGGCGGACGCCGAACACGCGCCCGAGCACGTACGGGATCAGGTCCCCACCCAGGATCGCGCCGCCCGAGGTCAGCATCATCCAGTGCATGACCGCGTTCTCCGGCCACTTCGCGCAGACGTAGCCGATCGCGAGCAGCACGATTTCCTCCGGCAAGGGCAGGCCGACGCCGCACAGCAGGAACAACCCCAGCACCACCAGGTAGGGGTAGTCGGCCAGGGCGCCAACGATGTGCTCGAACATGCCTCTGCGGAACGTGGCCCGGGAACGGGCCGGTAGTTACGGGGCGCAAGCCTAGGCAAATCGGGGGCCGCGCGACACCGGAACTGCGGCAACTCGCTGCAGCCGGGAAAACCCCGACCACCGGCGTCGCGAGGACCTCACCGCAGGAACGGCAGCAGGGGCGCGAGGCGCGGATCGGCGGCGATCGCCGTCGTGTCGACCGTCGTGTCGCCGGCGAGGCGGCGACTGGCTTCGGTCAACCGTTGTCGCCATTCGCTGGCCACGGCGCGGTCCGTCACGTCGTCGCAGCGGCGGATCGCATCGGCGAGCACGGTCTGCGCGCGCGCCAGGTCGCCGGCGGCGAGCAGGGCGGCCGCCAGCTTCGCCGCGAGGAACGTGCGGTGTTCGCGCACGCGCGGCCCGCCGCCGAGCCGCTCGGCTGCGGCGAGGAAGTGGTCGGCCAGCGCCGGCGCGCCACTCTCGGGGCGCAGCAGCTCGGCCAGCTCGGGGCGTTCGTGGACCGCGAGCTGCGGCAGCAGCGAGGTCAGCTGCAACAGTTCGACCTCGCGCGGTCCGGCGTGGCCCCGCGCCGTCTCGAGCCAGGCGAGCGCCACCTGCAGGCGGTCGTAGGCGGCGCGGCCGCGCGCGGCGGGGTCGTCGAGGCGGCGTTCGTCGCCGAGGGCGTAGTCGAACGCGAACACGATGTGCCCGTCGGTCCAGGTCGGCAGCAGCGCGAGGATCTGCTGGCCGCGCGCGAACGCTTCCGCGGCATCGCCCGCGTGCTGCGCCGCCTGGCGAGCGTCCCACGCGAACGGCAGCAGCGCGGGGCGCGCGAACCAGGCCGCGAACTCGCGGCCGCGATCGAGCGACGGCGGCACCAACCAGGCGGCTGCCGCGAAGCACGCTGCGGCGGTCGCCGACAGCAGGGCGCGCGCGGTCCTCACCGGGCCCTCCGCCGCGCCAGCAGCGCCAGCGCCAGCGCCGCGACGCCGACCGCGCCCGGCAGCGCGCTGCGCGTCGCGCACTCGTCGAGCGGGAACCAGCGACCGCGCAGCAGCGCCGTCACGCCTTCGCCGAGCGGGCCGAGCCCGCCGATCGTGCCGACGAACACCGCGGCGATCGCCGTCGCCAGCGTCGTCGGCAGCGTCGCGATGGCGCCGCTCAGGCAGGCGAGCGCCAGCGCGACGAATGTCGGCACGAGCCCGGCGAGCGCCACGGCGAGCCCGTTCGCCAGCGTGCTGCGCGGCGCGCGCTCGACGCAGACCACGCTGTCGGCGTCGAACAGCAGCGGCACGTTGCCGTCGAGCCAGGTCAGGCGCACGGCCGCGAGGCCGGGAGCGGCGAACGGTACGCGGGCCAGCTGCCGCGTGGCCGCGAACGTCACCTCGATCGGCGCCACCTCGGTGTCGTCAGCCGCCGCGATCCGGACCCGCGTCGGCGTCGGCGCACCCGCTGGCGGGCCCGCCTGCGGTCGCAGCAGCAGCTCTGCGGCATCGCAGCGGTGTGGCAGCGGCAGGACCAGTTCGGGTTGCGTGCGCAGCAGCAACGGCACGTCCGGTGGCTGGGTGGCGACCTGGGCGCGCGCCGCGACCGGCGCGCCGAGCGCCCGCGCCAGCAGCGTCGTCAACGGCACGGTCAGCACCAATTGCGCCAGCAGCGCGCCGGCCAGCGCGGCCGTCGTGCCGCCGAATGCGCCGCGCTGGCCGCGCCGCAACCAGTCGGCCCCCGGCCGCTCGCGCGCGAACAGCGGCCAGAACTGCACCGCCGCGGCGGCGCAGGCGACCGCGGCGACGAACAGCGGCGCGTTCAGCCACGGCGTCCCGGCTCCGGGTGCGTCCTGGTGGCCGAGCTCGACCGGCACGAGCCGTTGCAGGCCGAGCGCGGCGAGCGTCGCGAGGCCCGTCGGCAGCGCGGCGACGCGCAGGCAGCGCCGGAACGTGAGCGCGGCGGCGCCGCGGCGCGCGCTCACTGGCCCGCCTCGCGCCGCGCGCCGGCGAGCCGGCGGAACAAGGCGAACAGATGCTGACGCTGCGGGCCGCTCGCCACGACGGCGCCGCCGAGCCGCTCGGCGGTCGCGCACAACTCGCCGAGGCGGTCGGGCGGCAGGCCGCGCACGACCAGCGCCAGGTCCTCGGTGCCGAGCAGGTCGCCGAGGCTGCCGCGGGCCCGCGCCGCACCGTCCTGCAGCACGAGCACCTCGTCGCAGATCTCTTCGACCTCCTGCAGGTGGTGCGAGGCCATCAGCACGGTCGCGCCGGCTGCGGCGCGTT
>CAYMRG010000161.1:0-6318 GCA_964392555.1 uncultured candidatus Brocadiaceae bacterium | reverse complement strand
AGGCCCGCGGTGGGTTCGTCGAGCAGCAGCACTTCGGGGTCGCCGAGCAGCGCCGCGGCGAGCGCCAGCCGCTTCTGCATGCCGGTGCTGAAGGTGCGCAGCCAGCGGCGGCCGGCGTGTCGCAGGTCGAGTCGCTCGAGCCAGAGCGCGGCGCGGCGGTCGGATTCGTCGTCCGGCAGGCCGAGCTGCGCGCCGACCAGCGCGAGGAAGTCGCCGGCGGCGAGGACGCCGAACGGCAGCGGTCCTTCGGGTTGGTAGGCGACGCGGTGCCGCAGCGCGCCGGCGTGCGGCGGTTCGCCGAGCACGCGGACGGTGCCGCCGGTCGGCGCCTGCAGGCCGGCGAGCACGCGCAGCAGCGTGGTCTTGCCGGAGCCGTTGGGGCCGAGCACGCCGAGGATGCGGCCCGGTTCGAGCGTGAGATCGAGCGGCTGCAGGGCGTGGACTGCGGCCTGGCGCCCGCGCCGGGCGAACGTCACGGCCAGTTGCTGCGCGGAGATCGCGGGCGCCATGGCCGCCCGATGCTATCCTTCGCCGCCTTCGATTCCTCGATCGCCGGGCGCGGCGCGGAGTATGCAGTGAGCGGGTACCTGTCCCTGGAAGACGGTCGCACCGTGCCGGTGCACAACGGCCTCGTGATCGGGCGCGTCGCCGGCTGCGACGTGGTCATCGACGACACCAAGGCGTCGCGTCGCCACGTGCGGATCGTGGTCGATGCCGGTGTCGTCGAGGTCGAGGACCTCGACAGCAGCAACGGCACACTGTTGAACGGCAAGCCGGTGACGCGGCGCGTGCTGCGCGACGGCGACGTCGTGCAGATCGGCAAGACGCGGATCACCTATGGCCAGGGTGTCGCGGGTGGCGCGGCGCCGGGCAAGCCGGCCGACGTGTTCGACCTCGAGGACGACCTGTTCGGCGGAGCCGCGCCGGCGACGCCAGCCGCGCCGGTGGCCCCGGCGAAACCGGTGGCTTCGGCCGCGCCCGCCGCGCAGCGGCCGGCACCACCTGCCGCGGCCGCGCCGCCGCCACCCGCGCCGCCACCGAAGACCGTGATCGAGTTCGCCGACGAGGTCGTCGAGGTGCGCAAGGCGGCCCCGGAACGGGCCGCTCCCGCTGACCGCGGCCGGAGCCCGGTCGGCGAGCCGGCGATCGCGCAGAAGTCGCGCGTGCTGCAGTTCCACAAGCAGGAAGCGCGCGGCGGCCTGCTCGGCGACGACCTGGCGCAGATGAGCGGCGGGTCGCGCCTGCTGGTCTACGCGGCCGTGCTCGCGGCCGCTGCCGGGATCGTCTGGCTGATCCTCCGCTTCATGCGGTGAACCCGCCGGCGCGTCGCCCTGCCGCACATCAGTTGTGCACGAAGAACGCGACCGGCGCGTAGTACTGGCTCAGCGCACCCGTCGTCACGGTCGTCGGCGCGCCGCTGGCCGCCACGATCGTGGTGACGGGGCGCAGGCCCGTGTAGACGTCCGAACCGTTCGAGACCACGAGGCCGCCCGGGGCGAAGAAGTCGAGGAACAGGGTCTGCGCCGAGATGTGGATCCGGCTGAACAGCGGGTTGTTCGGGATCGTGAACGACCAGCTGGCAGAGCCCGACCCACCGGAGGTGCCGCCGAGCGTGGCGAGGTTGATCGGGGAGACCTGGCCCATGCACGCGGGGTTGATGCCGGCGAAGATCGCGGTCAGCGGGTAGGCCGGCACCAGCGCGGCGTCGACGTTGATCGCGAGCAGGCCGGGGCTGTTGGCCGGGCCGGTCGTCATCGTGGCCGAGTAGTTGAGGCCGGGGCGTGTCGGTTGCGAGGTCAGCACCGGCGTGCCGCCGCCCGAGTGCTGGCAGCCGGCCACGCCGCTGGTGACCGGCGAATAGTAGTCGGCGCGGTCGAGCCGGTAGTTGAACTGGGCTCCGCCGCCGCTGGTGCCGAACACGCGGTACTCGACGATCAGGCTCTGGCCCGGGCCCGGCGCGTAGGTGAACGGCGTCGTGAGTGGGATGAAGAACTGGTGGTTCGTCAGCGGGTTGGCCGGGTCACGCAGGTCGGGGAGCGTGTACGCCTGTGCCGTGAACACGGTCACCGGCGTCGTGACGTAGTTGTTGGCGAAGTTGGTCGTCAGCGTCGTCGTGGTCTTGTCCGAATAGCCCATCCAGATCTCGAGCTGGAGCTGCCGCCCGGTGTCGAGGGTCGCAAGGGTCGTGTCCTCGCGGAAACCGACCTGCGTGATCTGGTGGCCGATCGGCACGACGAGGTCCTGGGCTTCGTACAGGCACTGCACGCGCGACGTGCCGCGCGCCAGCGGCAGGTTGGCCGAGTTGAGTGGCCCCTCGGTGACGTTGACGTAGTCGCTGGGGAAGATGACGGTCTGCGCCAGGGCGGAAGACGCCAGGAGCACGGTCGAAAGCAGGGAGCGGGAGTTCTTCATGGAGCGGTCCTCATGGTTGGCAGCGATCGCGGGTGCCCGGGTGTTCGGTCGGTCCGGCCGAATTCCCCTCGGCGGTCGGCGGGCCGGCCGTCAGGCGCCAGCGTCGAGCCGGCGGTACACAGCGATCAGCGTCGCGGCCGCCCGATCCCAGGCGAAAACTTCGGCCCGTTCCCGCCGCTTGCCGGAATCGCCGATGGCAACGGCGTCTGCGAGCCCGGCGAGGGCCGTCGCCCAGGCCACGGGATCCGCTGGCGGCAGCATGGTGGCGGCGTCGCCGGCGACTTCCGGCAAGGCCGCGCAGGCGCTGGCGAGCACGGGGGTACCGTGGGCGAAGGCTTCGAGCACCGGCAGACCGAAGCCCTCGTAGCGCGATGGCACGACCACGGCGCGCGCCGCGGCGTAGAGGCGCGCCAGTTCCTGGTCGTCGACGACGCCAAGGGCGTGAACCCGGTCGGCGATGCCGAGGCCGGTCGCGGTGCGGCGGAGCCCGGCGAGCGCACCGGCGTCGCGTCCGGCCAGCCACAGCTCGGGCCGCCGTTCCGCCGGCAGCCGGGCTAGGGCCGCGAGCAGGACCGCGAGGTTCTTGCGCGTTTCGAGGTGGCCGACGTGCAGCACGAAGCCGCGCTCCGGCACCGCCCGCACGGTCGGCGTCGCCGGTGCCGCGGCCGGCAGGTCGACGCCGTTGGCGACGATCGCGATCGGCGGGGCGTGCGGCACCAGCGTCGCGATGCGCTGCGCGGTGAACGCACTCGGTACGACGATCGCCGCGGCGCGCGTACACGACCGACGCAGCACGGCGCGCGCGAGCCAGCGCGGCCGCGCGCTCGCGCCATCGGCCGCGCGCACGTCGTGGACCAGCAGGCAGACCGGCACCGGCAGCCGCGGCAACGGCAGGAAGCCGTGGTCGTGGACGGTCGCGCCGAGCGCGCGCAGGCGGTCGCCGAGCAGGCGACGTTCGGCTCGCGCGCGTTGCCAGGTCGGTCCGGCCGGGATCGCGATCGGCTGCCAGGCGATGCCGCGCAACGGCGGCGGCGCGAAGTCGGGACGGTGCAGCACGGTGATCCGTTCGCCGGGGGCGAGCCGTGGTCCGAGGTGCGCGAGCAGTGCCATCAGCCGGCGGTTGGCGCCGGACGGCGGGCCGAGCAGCCAACCAGCGACCGTGGCGTGCAGCGTCATCGCGCCACCTCGGCGTGCAGCGTCCGCCACGCCGCCGCGGTGCGTTCGGGCGCGAACGCCGCCGCGCGCTGCCAGCCGCGGGCCGCGAGCTCGGCGCGCGCCGCCGCGTCGGCGTCGATCGCGAGCAAGCCTGCGGCGATCACTGCGGTGTCGGCGGCGGCGACGAACCGGGCCGCATCGCCGGCGAGCTCGCGGTGGGGCGGCAGGTCCGAGCACAGCACGGGTGCGCCGTGCGCGAGCCCTTCGAGCACCGGCAGGCCGAAGCCCTCGAAGTGCGCGACGTGCACCAGCGCGCGGCAGCTGCGCAGCAGGTCGCGCTTGGTCGCCTCGTCGACGTAGTCGTCGGGTGGGCCGACGAAGCGCAGCGGCGGCAGGGCGGGCCGCTGTGCCCGCGCCAGCGCGTGTGCTGCGCGCAGCCGGTCGCGGTTCTTGCGCGGTCGGTCGTCGCCGAGCGCGAGCAGCGGACCGGCGCGCGCAGCGGTCGCCGCCGGCGTCGGTTCGGCGCCGCGCGCGATGCCGTGCGGCACGACGCGCACGGTCGCGGCCCGTTCGCCGAGCAGGCGCCGCACGTCCTCGGCCGTCAGCGTCGACGGCGCCAGGATCGCGGCGGCCGCACGCAGCGAACGGGCGGTGGCGAGCCGCCGGCGCAGCGCGGTCGCTTCGCCGAGTTCGGGGTGCAGCCACGGCAGATCGTGCACGGTCGCGATCGTCGGGCAGGGCGCGCGCAGCGGCACCGCGCGGCGCGGCTACGTTCGTGACGCCGGGCAGCGTCGGCGTCGCCACGCCGTCCGGCACCAGCAGGAGGCAGCGCACGTCGCCGTAGGCGGCATAGGCGGCGAGGCCGGTCAGCAGCGCGCGGCCGACGCCGGTGATCGGTCCGTCGCCGAGGCAGATGCCGTCGAAGGCGACCGTCAGCATGCGGCGACCTCGCGGTAGAGCGCAGCATGGGCCGCGGCGCAGTCGGCCCAGCGCAGGCCGGCGGCGCGTGCGCGTCCGGCGACGATCGCGGCGCGGCGCCACGCGGTGTCCGTGAGCGCCTGCGCGAGCGCCGCGGTCAGCGCGTCGACGTCGGTCGCATCGGCGAACGCCAGCACACCCTCGCCGAATTCGCGCAGCGCCGGCGTGTCGTGCACGACCGTCGGCACGCCGAGCGCCATCGCCTCGAGCGGCGGAAAGCCGAACCCTTCCCAGAGCGACGGGTAGGCGAGCAGTTCGGCGTGGGCCAGCAGCGGCCACAGCTCGGCGTCGCTCGCGGTCGCACGCCACTGCGCGAGCCCGGCGCGTTCGGCGTCGCGCAGCGCCGCGACGATCGCCGCACATTCCCAGCCGATGCCGCCGACGACGACCAGCAGCGGCCGATCCGCCGGCAGGCGCGCCCACGCCCTCAGCAGCGCGAGGTGGTTCTTGCGCGGTTCGATCGTGCCGACGCACAGCGCGTAGCGGCGGCCGCCGAGCGGGTGCGGCCGCGCGGCCGCATCGCCCGGCGCGTGGTCGGCACCGAACGGCACGACCCGCGGCCGTGCCCGCGGGGCGAACGCCCGGACGTCGCGTTCGGTGGTGCGCGAGGGCACGACGATCGCATCGGCGGCGGCGATCGCGGCGGCGGTCCGCTCGCGCAGCACGGCCGCGTCGGTGCCGTGCCAGCGCGGGTCGCGGACGAACGCCAGGTCGTGCACGGTCAGCACGGTGCGCGCGGCCCGCACCGGCACCTGCACGTAGTCGGTGTGGTGGAAGACGCGCACGCCGCCGGCGAGCCGCTCGGCGCCGAGCCCGCAGGCGGCGAGCAGCGGCAGGCTGCGGCCGGGGATCGGCGCGCGGTGCAGGCGAGCGCCCGGTGGCACCGGCCCGGCGCAGCGCGCGCGCGCCAGGCTGTGGCCGAACAGGTGCAGCGCGACGTCGTTGCGGTTCGCCAGTGCGCGCGCCAGTTCGCGCACGGCGCGGCCGATGCCGGCTGGCGACAGCAGCGCCGGGCGGTAGTCGAGGGCGATCGGCAGCGGTGGGGGCGGTTGCGACACGACGTGCGACACGCGGACGGTCGCGACGGTATCTTCCTTCCCGGCGGTTCCGGCATGCAACGCAGCTTCTCCTCGCGACCTGGCAACGGGCGCACCGTGATCCTCGGGCTCGGCCTGCTGTGCGCTGGCGGGCTCGCGGCGATCTGGTGGTTCGGCCGCGGCGGCGACGTGCCGCCGGTGCCGGTGTCGGTTCCGGTGCCTGGGGTCGGGCCGGCGCAGCCGCCGACGCGACCGTCGCCGGTGCCGCTGACGGGACCGTCGCAGGCGGCCGATCCGGGCCTGCCGGCGGGCACGCCGCTGGTCCACGTCGCGGTGCGCGCGCTCGAGCCGCTGTTCGCGCCGCCGGAGCCGCTGGCCCGCGTGCTGCGCGCTGGCGATGGCCAGCCGCTCGCCGTCGAACTGGTCGGCGGCACCGGCCACGGCTTCGGCATGGCACCGCCGCGCAGCGGCCAGGCGCTGGCGATCGTCGACTGGCCGGGCACGGGTCGGTTCGTGCGGCAGCTGCCGGTGGCCGCGGCGGATGCCGCACCGCGCACGCTCGGGGCGCGCGTCGTCGTGCAGGGCATGATCTACGACGAGCTCGCGCGACCGCTGGGCGGCGCGCACGTCTGGCTCGGCGAACTGCTCGCCGACGGCTCGCGCCGCGAGGTGGACAGCGATGCGACCGGCGCCTTCGAGAACGACCTCGCCGGTGGCGCAGGCGTGCCGTTGGTCG
>CAYMRG010000160.1:0-10059 GCA_964392555.1 uncultured candidatus Brocadiaceae bacterium | reverse complement strand
AGTTGCCGCCCTTGCGCAGCACCCCTTCGAGCACGCCCAGCTCGTGTTCGCCATAGATCGACAGTTGGCCGGCGGTGAAGGCGAACTCCCCGGCGTCGGTGTCGGCGCCGACCGCTTCGGCACCGGGTGCGCGCCACGGCGCCGCGTCGGCGAGGTCGCGCGCGAGCACCAGCCGCGGCGCGAGCACGACCCGCGTGCCGGCCAGCAGGTCGCCGAGGCGCAACCGTTCGCGGCTGGCCAACGGCAGGAACAAGAACACCAGGAACCACAGCGTCGCCACCAGGCGCAGCACGCCGTCATGGCCGCTGAACACGACCTCGGGCGACATCAACACCATCAGCGGCAGGAACAGCTCGACCTCGCGCGTCAGGTTGCGCGCCAGCAGGATGCCGACCGACAGCGAGCCGCCATCGGCGCGGATCACCCGCAGCCGCAGCAGCCGCTTGCCGATCGTGGTGCCACGGCCGCGCGCCTCCAGCCACAGGAAGTAGCCATGGCGCGCGAAGAACACCAGGAGCAGGATCACGCCGACGCCGAACATCGGCGTCAGCATCAGGCCGAGCGCCAGCGTGCCGAGCGCGAGCACGACGAGGTCGATCGCCATCGCGGCGATGCGTTCGGAGGCGGTCGCGGCCAGGAACCGCACGTCGATGCCTTCGGGCGTCTGCACCAGCACGCTCGGATTGGCCAGCAGGGTCGTCACGGCGCCTCCACCGTGGTCGCGCGCCGCCCGACGAACGCGAAGTACAGGATCCACAGCGTCGCGAACACGCCGGCCAGCAGGTAGCGCACCGGCACCGACTGCACCGTCTGCCGGAACACGCCCTCGACGAACCCGGCGAGCAGCAGCATCACGACGCAGCCGGCGACCACGGCGCCCATGCGGCGGCCGACCGCGGTCAGCGCATGGATGCGGCCGTAGCGGCCCGGGAACAGCAGCGTCTGGCCGACCGCGAGGCCGGCGGCGCCGCACAGCACGATCGCCAGCAGCTCGGTGACGCCGTGCGGCAGCACCCACGACCACCACTCGACGGCCAGGCCACGCTCGTGGAACAGCGCCGACATCGCGCCCAGGATCATGCCGTTGTAGACCAGCAGCAGCGCGGCCGGCAGGCCGAGCGCGAAGCCGATGCCGTAGGTCATGATGCCGATGCTGGCATTGTGCGTGAACAGGAACGCCGCGAACGTCAGCAGGTCCTGGTCGCCGCCGCCGAACAGCGTTCGCCGCAGGTCCTCGGTGCTCGAGGCCGGGCTGCGGCCACCCGCGTATGCCTCGTCGAGGAACAGCGCGTAGGTGGCGCTGTCGGCGCGCACCATCGCGAACGCCAGCAGGGCGCCCAACACCGTCAGTGCCGCCGACACTGCGACCTGGCGACGGATCGACCACACCGCGCTGGGGAAGCCGCGCAGCGCGAACTCGCCGAGCACTTCGCCGAACGTCCGCTTCGGCGTGTAGACGACCAGGTAGGCGCGCGCCACCAGGGCTTCGAGGTAGTCGCGCAGCGCCTGGTCGAGCACCGCCGAGCGCGCGACGCCGAGCGACGACACCGCGGCGCGGTAGAGCACCGGCAGCCGCGCGAGGTCCGCCGCCGGCAGCGCCGCCGCACCGACCGCCTCGGCCCGTTCGACCAGACGCTCCAGCTCGGTCCACGCCGCCTGTCGTTCGCGGCGGAACTGCACCGACCACGGCCCGGCGGCGGCGAGGCTCACAGCAGCTCCCTCCGCTTGACCATCAGGTAGCGGTCGAGCAGCCGGGCATCGAGCTCGCCGGCGCGCACGTCGAGCACCAGCGCGCCACTGCGGCGGATGCGTTCGAGCACGAGCTGGCGTTCGCGCTCGACCTCGTCGGCGACGATGGCGCGGTGGACGTCTTCGACCTGCTGCGGCATGGCCTCGACGACCTCGGCGAGCAGCGGATCGCGCAGCGCGACGAACAGCAGCAGATGCCGGCGCGCCAGCCACTCGACGTTGCGCAGCATCAGCTCGGCCGTGACGCTGTCGACGAAATCCGTGAACAGCACGACCAGCGTGCGGCGCCGCAGCCGCTGCAGCAGCTCGGTCATCGCCAGCGTGAAGTTGGTCTCGCCGGTCCCGTAGTCGAGATCGGCGACGCGCAGCTGGATGGCCTGCAGCGCGTGCACGCCGGCCTGCGGCGCGAGGAACTGCTGTGGCTTGTCGGCGAACGCGTAGAGGCCGACGCGATCGCCGGTGCGCAGGCAGACGTAGCCGAGGTGCAGCGCGGCCTGGATCGCGTGGTCCAGCCGCGGCATGCCCTCGAGCGGTTCGCCCATCAGCCGACCGGCGTCGATGCACAGCATGACCGCGTGGTCGCGTTCGGCGCGGAACTCGCGGCACAGCAGCTCGCGATGGCGCGCCGTGGCCTTCCAATCGATCGAGCGCCGGTCCATGCCGGCGACGAACTCGCGCAGCGAGTCGAAATCGCTGCCGTCGCCGATGTAGCGCTCGACCTTCAGGCCGACCTGGAATTCGCGGTTCTGCACCAGCCGCAGCGCGCGCTGCCGCACCGCGCGGACGTTGGCGATGACGGCGACCTTCTGGGCGATCGGTTGTGCGACCTCGCACCACAGCAGGCCGAGCGGCCCGGTCCAGCGCGCCCACCACTGCGTCACCACGACCACGCCGCGCCGGCGCGGCACGAACGGCAACTCGGCCTCGGCCTCGCCGTCGGCCGGGACGTCGAGCCGCACCGCCGGCAGCGCATCGAGCGCACCGAGCCAGGCGAGCTGCAGTTCGAGGCGCACGCGGCGCCGCGCCGTCGCGCGCACGCGCAGCGCCGCCGGATCGCCGAAGTGCACGAGCGGCGGCACCTCGACCGCGATGGCGATCGCCTTGCGCGTCGGCAGACCGGCGAATTCGACCAGCACCGCGCCGACGAACGCGGCGACGCACGCGAGCCATGCCCACCAGGGCACGAGCCCGCCGGTGATCGTCGGCAGGGCCGCGACCGGCAGCACGGCCGCGAGGCCGGCGAGCGCGCGTCCGGTCGGTCGGATCACCGCGGCGCCTTGGTCTGCTTGACGATCTCGCCGATCACCGCGCGCGCCAGCAGGCCCTCGATCTCGGCCGCCGGCGTCAGCACGACGCGGTGGCCGAGCAGCGGCTCGGCGAGCTGCTGCACGTGGTCGGGCAGCACGAAGTCCATGCCCTGCGTCGCCGCCAGCGACCGCGCCGCCGCGGCCAGCATGTTGACGGCGCGCGGCGACGCGCCACAGCGCAGCGCCGGGTGTTCGCGCGTCGCCCGCACCAGGTCGACCAGGTAGTCGAGCACCGAGTCCTCGATGCGCACGTCGCGCACCGCCGTCCGCGCCGCCCGCAGGAACTCGCCACCGACCAGCGGTTCGAGGCCGAACGCATCGAGGTCCGGCACGGCGCGGCCATGCACGCTGGCCATGCGCCGCTCCTCGTCGCGGCCCGGATAGCCGATCGCGAGCTTCAGCAGGAAGCGATCGAGCTGCGCCTCGGGCAGCGGGTAGGTGCCTTCCTGTTCGATCGGGTTCTGCGTCGCGATGACGAAGAACGCCTCGCCGAGCGCGTGGGTCGTGCCGTCGAGCGTCACCGATCGCTCCTGCATCGCCTCGAGCAGCGCCGCCTGCGTCTTCGGCGGCGTGCGGTTGATCTCGTCGGCCAGCAGCAGCTCGGTGAAGATCGGCCCGCGGCTGAGCGTGAACCGGCCCGACGGCAGATCGAACAGGCTGGTGCCCAGCACGTCGGCCGGCATCAGGTCCGGCGTGAACTGGATGCGGCGGAATTCGAGCTGCAGCGAGCGCGCGACGACGCGCGCCAGCAGCGTCTTGGCGGTGCCCGGCACGCCTTCGAGCAGGACGTGCCCGGCGGCCAGCCAGGCCGCGAACATCAGGTCGACCGAGCGGTCGTGACCCATGACGACTCGACCGACCTGCTCGCGCAGGCGGCCGGCAACGGCTGCGATCTCATCCACCGACATGCGACACCTCGGACACGAGCTTGCGGAGACTACGGGCGAGCTGGACCGCGTCGCGCGGTCCGACGTCGCCACTGCGATCGAGCAGCAGCGCGAGCCGTTCGGCCCGCTGCGGCTCGCGGATGCGTGCGGTCAGCCATTCGCGGCAGGCCGCGTCCGACAACCCCGGCGGCGCGTGCAGGCGCTCGGCGGCGCGGCGCACGTGCAGCGCGCCGTAGCGGCGCAGCGACGCGCCGGGGCGGCCGCCGAGGCGCAACAGCGCGGCGGTGTTGTCGAGCAGGAACCGCTTGCCGGCGCCGATCGCGCGCGGCGGCGCGAACACCGGGCCGAAGCGGCCGTTCGCGATCCACAGCGCGAGCGCCGCGACCAGCAGCAGGTGCACCGGCACGAGCACCAGCGGGAAGCGGCCGAACTCCTGGAAGATCGTCGGCGCGTAGGAATGGCCGTGCAGCGTCTCGTCGATGACGATGCCGCCGGCGCCGCGCAGGCGGTGCAGCAGCGCGACGGCGATCGCGGCGTTGTCGCCGCGACCGAGACCGTGGTTGGCGATCAGGTCGGGGTCGGCGAGCACCCACAGCACACCGATGCGACCGATCAGCACGCCTTCGTCGCAGGCGAGCAGCACTTCGTCGCAGGCTTCGGCATCGACCAGCTGGATCGGCCCGGGCAGGTCCGGCGCCGGTCCCGCGCCGGTCCAGGCGGTCGCCGCGGCGACGCGCCGGATCGACAACCGGTGGCGCTCCCCCGCGATGTCGCCCAGCGCCTTGTAGCGGGCCTCGACCGCGGCGAGGTCCAGCAGACCGTCCTCGCCGAGCCAGCTGCGGTGCTCGGGATCGGCCTGGCCGGTGCGCTTCGGCAGCACCACCAGGACCTCGTCGGCCATCTCGATGCGGGCGCCCAGGTGCTGCAGCTCGAGCAGACCCGCCGGCGGATTGGGTTCGGCGAACACCAGGACGCCGCAATCCGGCGCGGCGGCGTTCGCCCGTTGCTGCACGACCGGCTCGCCGAGCGCGCGCAGCAGGGCGATCAGGCCGCGGTGGCCGATCGCGGAGCGGCTGTAGCCATCGGCGTCGACCGTCGCGCCGCCGCGGCTTCCCGGCGTCAGCAAGAGCCAGCCGGCCGCCACCAGCGACACGAACGAGACGGCGACGAGCCAGCGCACGCGGCGCGGCGGGATCGGTTCTAGCTCGGTGGCCGACATGCCGCCTCCCAGCGCCCGAGTTGCTCGCAGGCCGCGCGATAGACCTCGCGGTCGGCGGCCGCACCGCCGAAGTGGACGCGTTCGACGACCCGCACCAGCCCGCCGAGCGACGCCACGTCGGGCAGCGCCGCCTGCGCGCGCGCCAGCACCTCGCGACCGGTCGCGTGACGCGGCAACGCGCCGATGCGCGCGGCGAGGCCGACGAAGGCATGCAGCAGCACGGCGTGGACGGCCGCGCCGAAGTCGCCGGCGGCGGCGAGGGCCGCGTGGTCCGGCAGCGGCGCGGCGACCGCCGGTGGCCGCTCGTCGGCCACCGCGGCGCTCTGGCCCTGGACGGTCTTGCGCACGGCGAGACGCGCCGCCGGCTGGCGGCTGCGCAGGATCGCCACCAGCAGGAAGCCGATGGCGACGGCCACGGCGACGACCAGCAACGGCACGCTGAAACAACCCGAGCCTGCGACGGACCAGTGCCAACCGTCGGCCGGCGACTGGCGCGGCGGCCGGCGCTGGCCGCCGTTCGCGTCGCGGGACCCGGCGGCACCACCTCCCGCAACCGGCCCGCTCGGCAGCTCGCGCTGGCAGTCGTTCGCCGCCAGGGCCTGCTCGGCGGCGCCCGGCGGCACGGCCGGCGCATCCGCCTGCGCGCGGAGCGCCGGCAGGGCGAGCAGCGCCAACAGCGCAATCGTCAATCCCCGGAGCAGGTGCATCGAGGCCGTGGAACCTACCGGCCGTGCCGCGCCCCGCAAGCACGGGCCGGCCGCGGCGCGAAGTTGCGCGCGGGGTTGCCAGCGGCCGGCCGATCCGTAGAACGACGCCCCAGGGAAAGACCATGGCACGCACTCCTGCTTACTCGCTCAACGTCGGCTCGCTGCTCGGCAAGTCGTTCGGCATCTACTTCAAGAACCTGCTGCCCTTCGTGCTGCTCGCGGCGCTGATCTTCGCGCCGTGGATCGTTCTCGAGATCATGCTCGAACGCTCGCCGAGCCGCGAACTGCTGATCGGTTCGACGGTCGTCAACTCCGCGCTCAACCCGATCCTCGCCGGAGCGGTGACGTTCGGCGTCATCCAGCGCCTGCGCGGTCAGCAGGTGAGCCTCGGCGAGACCATCACCGTCGGTCTGCAGTCGTTCCTGCGCGTGTTCCTGACCGCGCTGGTGACCGGCCTGCTGACCGGCCTGTGCTTCCTGCTGCTGGTCGTGCCCGGCATCATCGTCAGCATCCTCTGGTACGTCGCGATCCCGGCCGCGGTCATGGAAGGCAAGAACGTCTCCGAGGCGATGTCGCGGAGCACCAGGCTGACCGAAGGGTCGCGCTGGCAGATCTTCGCCTCGTGGCTGGTCGTCGGCGTGATCACCGCGGTGGTCGGCTTCGTCGTCGTGATGGTCTTGATGGCGACCGCGCCGCACCTCGTGGACGACACCACCCATCGCCTGCCGGCATGGGCCAACATCGCGATCGGCCTGCTGCTGGCGCCGCTCGGCGCGGTCATGTCGGCGACGTGCTACTTCCTGCTGCGCACCGGCAAGGAACACGCCGACGCCGACCAGATCGCGGCCGTGTTCGACTGAGAGAGGCCTCGAAGCCACTGCGACCCCGCAGCTACACTCCAGCGGTATGGCCCGCCGCTCGCCGCCGTTCGCCGCCTCGCTGGCGGCCGCCTGCCTGGCCGCCGCCGGTCTGGCCGGGCACGCCGCGGGCCAGGGTTTCCACCAGCGCACGCCGAACGCCTACAAGCAGACGGCGGACGACAACGCGGCCACGGCGCTGAACGCGCGGCTCGCCGCCGGCGAACTCGAACTCGCGGTCGAGCCCGACCGCGGCCGGTTGCGCGCCGTGCTCGCCGCGCTCGGCGTGCCCGAGGCGAGCCAGATGCTGGTGTTCAGCAAGACCAGTCTGCAGCGCCACCGGATCTCGCCGCAGAACCCGCGCGCGCTCTACTTCGGCGCCGACGCCTACGTCGGCTGGGTGCCCGGCGGCAAGGCGCTCGAGGTCGCGGTCTCCGACCCGCGGCTCGGCATCGCGTTCTACGCGCTGAGCCAGGACCCCGCCGAGGCGGCGCGGCTGGTGCGCGACGACTCGTGCCTGAGCTGCCACGCCAGCACGCGCACCGACGACGAACCCGGCCTGATCGTGCGGTCGGTGTTCCCCGACGCGAACGGCGACCCGATCAGCAGCGCCGGCGAATCGACGGTGATCGCGATGACGCCGCTGGCCGAGCGCTGGGGCGGCTGGTTCGTCACCGGCGCCTTCACGGGCCCGCACCGCGGCAACGGCATCGCGGCGAGGGGCGACGACGACGTCTGGCGCGTCACGCCGAGCGCGGCCGCGGACCTCACGGCGTTCGCCGACCGCTTCGCCGTCGACCGCTACCTGGCGAGGACCAGCGACGTCGCCGCGCTGCTGGTGTTCGAGCAGCAGGCCGCGCTGCACGACCTGCTGGTGCGTGTGACGATGCAGATGCGCTGCCTGCTCGAGAGCGACCGCGTCGTCAACGACGCGCTCGGCGAGACCGGCCTGCGCGCGACCAGCGCGAAGATCACCGATCGGCTCGCCGACGACGTCGCCGCCGCGCTGCTGCTCGCCGACGAGACGCCGCTCGACGACCGCGCCATCCGGCCCGATCCCGCATTCGCCGCCGTCTGCGCCGACGCCTGGCCGCGCAGCCCCGACGGCACGCGACTCGGCGAACTCGACCTGCGGCACCGGATCTTCGCGCTGCCATTGTCGCCGATGGTGCACAGCCGCGCGTTCGCGGCGCTGCCCGACGAGCTGCGAACGCGCGTGCTGGCGCGCCTGCGCGCGGCGCTGCGCGACGGCAGATTGCCGGACGGCGTGCACGCCACGCCGGCCGAACGCAAGCAGCTCGACGGCCACCTGACCGCGACGTTGCCCGGCTACGCGCCGTAGCGCCGGCTACGCGCCGAGCGGACAGTCCGGCTACGCGCCCAGCGGAAGATCCGGCTACGCGCCCAGCGGACGATCCGGCTCCGCGCCGAGCGGAGGATCCGGCTCCGCGCCGAGCGGAATCACGCCTGCGTTTCGTCGACCACCGGCGCCAGGCCGTCCAGCTCGACGATCGTCGCCTCGTGGCTCTCGCGCACGTCGCCGTGCACGTCGACCCACACCTCCTCGAGGCGCAGGCACTCGCCGTCGCTCCAGCGCATGCGCACGAAGTGCGCGAGTTCCTCGCCGTCGTCGGTCTGGCGCACGCGCGGCACGTAGGCCGCGTTGACGAACAACGTCTCGCCGCGGCGGACGAAGCGCGTGCGCAGGCCGCCGCGCGGATGCACCAGGCGATGGTGCATGTGGCCGGCGATCACCGCCCGCACGCGCAGGCCGAAGCCCTCGATGCGCTGGATCGCGAGCGCGAGGTCGTGGTCGCCCCAGTCGCCGCCCGGCTTGCCGAAGTCCTTGCCGAAGATGTCGCCCGATCCGGCACCGAGGCCGGTCGGGCCGTTGTGGGCGAGGATCACGAGGTCGCGGTGCTGCGCGTTGCGCGCCGCGTCGACGATCGCCGCGGCCGACTGCCGCATCGTGTGGATGCCGTAGATCTCGTCGTAGAGTTCCGGGCTGCGCAGGCTCTGCCCGCCCCACGAGAACGGCCGGGCACCGATCAGCGAGACGCCGGCCTGCGGCACTTCGCGGGCGCCGTAGGCGATGTGGTCCTCGCCGAGCAGCTGCAGGATCTCGCGCAGCTTGTCGGTCGCGGTGCGCCGGCCGAAGCTCTGCCACGCGTCGTGGTTGCCGAGGATCACGGCCTTCGGCACGGCGAGCCCGGCGATCGAGCGCACGATCTCGACGTCCTCGTCGCCGAGGTCGCCGACGAACAGGGCGAGGTCCGGCCGCGAGCGCTCGAGGAACGTCACGTCGCCGGGCCGCCACCATCGGTGCACGTCGCCGACGACGGTCAGGGTGGCGCTGGCTGCGATTCGCTGCGTGGACAAGGCGGAACAGGCTAGCGACGCAGGCACGCCGAGTAATCGCAGAACCGCGGGATTGCGGGAAACTGCCACGCCGTCGGCGCGCCGGCGCCTGATCGGCAAGGCCAGCGTGCGTCAGGCCTCGAGCAGGCCGTGGCGGACGAGGCGCTCGCGGTACGTGGTCCGCGGCAGACCGAACAGCTCGGCGGCGCGCGTCAGGTTGCCGTTGGCGGCGGCGAGCGTGCGCTGCAACGCCTCCCGTTCCTGCGCCTCGAGCCGTTCCCGCCAGGTCGCGACCGTGGCCTCACCGACCGCCGCCTCGGCGTCTGCCGCCGCCGGCGCGCCGGCGAGGTCCGGCGCGGGCGCGACCAGGCGGCTGCGGTCGAGATCGAGGTGCTGCGGCTCGACCGTGCGGCCGCCGGCGCGCAGCGCCGCACCCTTGAGCACGTGCCGCAGCTCGCGGATGTTGCCGCGGAACGGCGCCTCCTGCAGCTTCGCCACGGCCGCCGGCGACAGCGACGGCACCTCGTCGTAGCCGAGTTCGGCCGCGGCCTCGGCGAGGAAGCGATCGGCGAGCATCGGCAGGTCCTCGCGGCGGTCGCGCAACGGCGGCAGCACGATCTCGAGTTCGCGCAGCCGGTAGTAGAGGTCTTCGCGGAAGCGCCCTTCGCGCACCATCCGCTCGAGGTCCTGGTGCGTCGCGGCGAGGATGCGGACGTCGACGCGGACCTGCCGGCGGCCGCCGATCGGCATGACGATGCGATCCTGCAGCACGCGCAGGATCTTCGCCTGCAGCTCGAGCGCCATGTCGCCGATCTCGTCGAGGAAGATCGTGCCGCCGTGCGCCTCCTCGAAGTGGCCGCGGCGCGCCTGCAGCGCGCCGGTGAACGAGCCCTTCTCGTGGCCGAACAGCATGCTCTCCATCAGCTGTTCGGGGATCGCCGCGCAGTTGACGGGCACGAACGGCCCCTTGCTGCG
>CAYMRG010000159.1:0-10118 GCA_964392555.1 uncultured candidatus Brocadiaceae bacterium | reverse complement strand
GGCGCGCAGCGCCGCGCAACCTTTGGTTGCGGCCGCAGGACGCGCTGAGGGGCCGAGAGAAGATCACGGCCGCGCGTGTCAGGCACTACAGCTCGGCGCGGTAGCGATCCCACATCTGCTCGACCCACGGATTCCACGAACGCCGCCAATCGCCGACGCGCTCGACCTGCACGTAGCGGTCGACGTAGTCGAACAGCGGATCGTGGTTCCAGGCCTGCCGCAGACCCATGATGCGGGCCGCCAGGACGTAGCCGAGCCAGACGTTCGCGGTGCAACAGCGGCGGTAGGGGTCGCCGGTCCACGACTTGTTGTCGTAGCGCGGGTCGTCGGCGTGGCGGTGTCCCCACTCCGGCAGCCCGGAATCCTCGGGGCCGTAGCCACCGCAGCCGCGATTCCAGATGCCCGATGAAGTCTCGGCGACGTGGAACGTCTGCACGTCTTCGGCGAACGCCGCGTGCTGGTCGCGGGCGCAGGCCAGCAGGTCGGAATCGACCAGCACGGCGCCGGCGAACAGCATCGGGAACTTGCGCCCGCTGCCGCTGCCGCCGTCGGCCAGGAAGCGCCCGCCGGCCTGGACGATGCCGTAGACGTCGATCCCGAGCTGCACGAAGTTCTCGGCCAGCGGGCGCTTGGTGGCCTCGTCGACGTCGAGCTGCAGCGCCACCGCCGCCTGGCCGACCAGGTCCGCGAGGTCGCGGCCGTAGTCGGGCATGTTCGCGCGCGGATGAACGTAGCGACCGCCGGAGCCGCCGATGTGGTCCAGCCAGGGGCGTGCGAATCGCTCCGCCAGATCGGCGAGACCCGGCGCGGTCGCCGTCGGCGCGAGGCGGCCGAGGCGGGCGAGGTCGAGCTGGTCGGTGGTTCGCCGGCACGACTTGTCGGTGCCGCAGTACGGCGGCCGGAACGCGTGCGGTGGCGGTTGCTCGGCGAGGCAGGTCAGGATCGCGCACGTCTCGATCTGCGGCAGCTCGCCTGCCAGCGGGCGGCTGATCGTCGACACCAGCGAGGTGCCCGTGGCGAGCGTGAGCGGCTTGCTGCGGCTGATGCCGAAGGCGACGTTCAGCGCGGGGTCGTAGCGGCCGGACTGACCATCGGTCAGCACCGAGTTGTCGTAGCCCTGCCCGGGATTGCGCGGGTCGGGATTGACCATCGAGCCATGGCGGACGCGGGCGCCATCGAGCACGCTCGCCGGGTCGATCTCGACGATCGCCACCGGGCCGACCACCCACCAGTCGCCGTTCGCGAACCGGCCACACGGCATCGGCCGATCGAACGTCCAGGTGATGCCGTGCTGGCCGATTGCGGCCAGGCGTTCCATCGCTCCGCCCGGTGCCCCGGCCGGCGGCGCGGTCCTGGTGAAGTGCGGGGTGACGCCGCAGACGATGCCGTCGCTGGTCGAGACCGCGCTGCGGTGGCCGCCGAGATCGGTCGCCCGCACGTTGACGAACACCGCGACGCCGAGCGGCACCTCGGTGTTCGCGCCCGAACTGGTGTGGGTCGCGCCGCCGACCTGGCTCCACTCCAGCACGTCGGTCGCGCCGGGCCGCGTGCCGATGCTCCATTCGTAGACGACCGGATCGCCATCCGGATCGACGAACGGATCCCAGTTGGCGAACACTGCCGCATTCGACGGCTGCTCGTCGAGGTCGTCGCCGAGTCCGTCCCGGACCGCGGCCGTCGCCGGCGGACTGTCCTGCGGTCGCGGTGCGACCGGCGCGGTCCCGCAGCCGCCGAGGGCGAGCAGCAGCAGGACCTGCGAACGGAGCCGTGTCATCGCCGAGAGCGTAGCCCGCGCGGTCCCGGAATGCCCCCGGTTCACCGGTCGGAGATTTGCTCGCCATCGGCCCTGAAGACTGCCGAAAACCACGGCATGGCCCCGCGTCGCGCCCTGGCACCGGATAGCATCCGCGGGCGACGCGGCGCTGGCGCCGCGACCGGCGAAGTCTGGATGGCACGATGACGAAGAATCTGGCCGACGAACTGCAACGAACCGCCCGCCTGGCGATGACCGGCATCAACCCGCTGCCCCAGGGCGAGGAGCCGGGTGGTCTGCCGTTCCGCAAGCTGCTCGCCGCGGCGTTCCGCGCCCGCTACCTGCTGTTCGGCACGACGCTGTTCGGCACGTTGATCGGCGCGTTCCTGGCGATCACGACGCCCAACACCTACGTCAGCCGGGGCATGTTCCTGTTCACCGGGTCGGGCGCCGAGTCGACGACGTTCGATCCGACCAGCGCGACCAAGACCAGCCAGGAGACGATCGCGACCGGCGCCGCCTACATCCTCAGCGCCAGCGCGCTGCTCGAGCGCGTCGTCGAGAAGGTCACGCCGGCCAAGATCCTCCAGCCCTACCGGCCCGGTGAGGACGACAACGCGACCGGGTTCAAGGCGCTGTTCCACCGCATCCAGCGCGACTGGAACGCGACCAAGACCGAGGACATGACCGAGGACGAGGCGTTGAAGCGTCTCCGCAAGACGATCGTCGTCGAGCGGCCGCAGTACAAGGACGTGCTGGTCGCGACTTGCACCGCCAACGATCCGGGACTCGCGCAAGAGATCCTGCACACGTTCATGAGCGAGGCGATCGACTGGCACATCCAGCAGTACGACGACGAGCGCGCCTACGAGGACGCGAAGAAGGCCGTGAGCGAGGCGCAGGGGACCCGCGACACGGCGTACCGGTCGCTGCACGACTTCCTCGACCGCAAGGCGCTGGTGTCGCAGTTCGACGAGGAGAAGATGCGCTTGCAGGCCGCCGAGATCGAGGCGACGACGCGCGTCACCAAGCTCGGCGACGACCTCAAGATCGCCGAGGCGCAGGCGAAGAACCTGCGCGAGCAGCTCGACGCCAACGCGATCAAGCCGACCGTGACCGTGATGAAGCCGCAGCTGACGATGTCGGTCGGGCTGGCCAAGCTGCAGGAGCAGCTGATCGAGAAGCAGATCAAGGTCAACGAGATCAAGCGTTCCTTCCTCAACCAGCAGGAGGACGTCATCAAGGGTCTCGAGGTGCAGATCGAGAACATCAAGACGACGATGCAGCAGCTCGCCGAGCAGGAGCGCAACTCGCCGTCGATCCCGACCGAAGAGGTCAACCCCGAGTACACGAATGCGCGCCTCGAGCTGGCGAAGTTCAACGGCCAGGTGAGCTCGCTGGGCGCGCAGATCCAGCTGGCGTCCGAATGGCAGCAGGCGGCCGTGCAGAAGCTCAAGCGGCTGATCGACCTCGAACCGGAATTCGTCGCCCTGCGCGACGGCTACAACCGCAGCGAGGAGAACCTGCAGCGCTGCCAATCGAGCTGGGACGAGGCGCAGCGCAAGCGCGCGCTCGGCATCGGCAAGTACAGCGCGCTGAAGGATTTCGAGAAGGCGTCCTACCCGCTCGAGAAGGAAGGTCCGAACCGCAGCAAGCTGCTGATCGGTGGCCTGTTCGGCGGCCTGTTCCTCGGCATCGCGCTGATCGTCATGCGGTCGCTGCCCGACACCGTCGTGCGCACGCGCGACGACCTCGAGCGGCTCGAAGGGCTGCCGGTGATCGGTCTGATGCCACGGCTGGACAACGCGAACCTGCGCCGCCACCTGGCGCTGCGCGAACAGGGTTGGTGACGGCGCCGGAGGCGGAACGAGAGCGAGCGCAACGAGAGCGAACATGCGAGACGTCCTGTCGAAGTCCGGTTCCGGCAGCCGCCGCGGCGAGGTCATCGCGACCGAGCTCGGCTACCTGTGGTCCAACCTGCTGCAGCGCGGCGTCGAGCAGACGCATCGCACGATCGGCTTCTGCGCGATCGGCGACGACGAAGGCTCCAACATGCTGTGCGCCAACCTCGCGCTGTTCCTCGGCGGCAAGGGCAAGCGCGTCGCGCTGGTCGAGGCGTCGCTGCGGGCGAAGGCGCTCGCGGACGTGTTCCAGACGACCGCGTCGCCGGGCCTCGCCGAGATGCTCGCCGGCAAGGCGCAGCAACGTGATGCGCTGCGGCTGCAGGTCGCGCCGGGCGTCGACCTGTTGCCCGCCGGCGACAGCGCCGATCCGTTCTGGGGGTTCACGGGCGACAAGTTCCGCGCGGTGCTCGGCCAGCTGCTCGCCGACCGCGAGCTGTGCTTCGTCGACGTGCCGGGCCTGAACCGCGCGCCGGAGGCGAGCCTGGTCGTGCGCGGCCTCGATGCGGTCGTGCTGGTGGTCGAGGCCAACCGCCACGATGCCGAGGTCGTGCGCCGCAACATCGCCTACCTGCGCTCGCTCGGCACGCCGGTGCTCGGCTCGGTCGCCAACGAGCTGGTGCACGAGGTGCCGCGCTTCGTGCAGAAGCTGCTGTAGCCAGGCGCGGCACGGGCGCTACAACGCCTGCGTGCCGTCCCTCGTGATCGACGCCTGCGAGTGGTTCCACGACCCGGCGCTGGCGAACGACCTCGCGCGCCGGCACTGGCGCCGGTTGCCGTCGCGCGCCGCCGACGTGGTGCCGCGCGTGCTCGCGCAGCTCGCCGCGGCCGGGGTGCGTGCGACGTGGTGCGTGCCCGGCGGGCTCGCGCAGGCGCAGCCGGAGCTGGTGCGTTCGCTGGTCGCGGCCGGCCACGAAGTCGCCGCGGCGTGGGCCGAGCCGCGCGATCTCGGCGCGGTGCCGGTGGCCGAACGCGCGCTCGTGCTGGCGGCCGGCGAACGCGCCCGAGCCGCGGTCGAGGCCGCATCCGGCCAGCGCGTGAGCGGCTGCCGCGACGCGTGGCCTGCCACCGGCCAGCCGTGGTGGCGCGAACCGCTCGCGGCGGCCGGCTACGACTACGACGCGACCGCCGTCGGCGCAGCCACCGGGGCCGTGCGCCTGCGCGGTGATGGGCTCGCGACGGCGCCGGTGGCCGCGTTCGCGCTGTGGCAGCTCGACGACCAGCGCCCCGCGCCCGTCGGTTTGCCGCAGGCCCTCGTCCGCGCGCAGTTCGCGTTCGCCGAACTGCAGCGGGCGACGTTCGCCGCGCTGCTGCGCGAGGCCGCGGCGTCACCCGGCACCTGGCAGCCGCTCGCCGACGCGTTCGCCGTGCCCGCCGAACCCGCCCCGCCGCGCGCGCCCGTCGCCGCGACACCGCCGCTCGCGAGCGCGGCGCCACGCCTCGCGATCGTCGTGCCGCTCAAGGACGAAGCGCTCGGCGTGCCGTCGCTGGTCGACGAGCTGGCGCACGTCGCCCGTGAGCTCGCCGACGTCGCCGCGTGCGAATTCGTGTTCGTCGACGATGGCAGCACCGACCGCACCGCCGCGTTGCTCGACGAACGCCTCGCGGCGCTGCCCGCCGCGCGGCTGGTTCGCCACGCCCGCAACCAGGGCGTCGCCGCCGCGATCCACACCGGCATCCGCGCGACCGACGCCGAACGCGTCGCCTCGATCGACGGCGACCTGTCCTACGACCCGCTCGAGCTGCGCGCGATGCTGCGCCTGCTCGACGGCGCCGACGTCGTCACCGCGTCGCCGTACCATCCGCAGGGCGGTGTCCGCCACGTGCCCGGCTGGCGCCTCGTCCTGTCGAAGACGCTGTCGTGCGCCTACCGCCTGCTGCTGCACAGCGACGTCCGCACCTGGACGAGCTGCTGCCGCGTCTACCGCCGCGCCGCCGTCGCCGAGCTGCCGGTCGAGTATCCGGGGTTCCTCGGCACCGCCGAGCTGCTCGTCCGCGTGCTGCGCCGCGGCGGCAAGGTTCGCGAGCATCCCTGCGTGCTGGAGGCGCGCATGATCGGCGTGTCGAAGATGAAGGTGCTGCGGACGATCCGCGGGCACCTGGGGTTGCTGTGGCGGGTGGTGTGGCGGCGGGTGGGGTGAGGGGCGGATTGCGGGTTCGCTGAGGGGTTCGATTGCTCAAATTGGGTGATGACCCGTCGGCATGCCCGCCCCGGTTGATTGCACCGAGCGATGCGCACTCCGCCACTCGTGCCGAGACAAGTCCCCATGAGGCGTCCCGCCGCTATCCGTCGGGTTCTGTGCATGTCTGGAGTAGGGGCATTCTGGCGCGCCCATTCAGCGGCGCACTTGGTGGCAGGGGTTGCCCTTGGCCCATTGCTTCCCTACGTTGTCGTCATGGAGAAGTGGTTTCATTCCGAGCATGCATGGAGCGATCTGTTTCAAGCAACCGTTGACGCGCTTTCCAGGTCGTCATTGGGGGGGGGCTAATGCCGTCAATTGGGCTTCTGAGGCTATTGCGATAGCTTGGCTGCGCTTCAGGTTAGACTTAGATCAACGTCCGCGGAATGAAGTTCTGCTGTGGTGTATTGCTGTTGCCGCGAAACTGGCGCGCGGCATTTGGCAAGTCCATCGAAAGTCTGCGTGTTTTGTTCTGGTTGAGAATGTCGAAGTCCTTGCGCCATGCTCGCGTGACATTTTGGAAAGCGAAGTGCTGGAAGCGGCGATGGCCCGGCTTGGGCCTATCGATGCCGCCTGCCTTGGCATGTTTCTTGGTGGCGCAAATGTGCAGCAGATTGCTTTGGCGCGAGGTGTGTCCCTCCGAAGTGTGCGCGCGACTTGTGGGCGGATTCGAGAGGCGATCACCGCGAGCGAGGAGAGTTTCCCATGATCTTCCGCGGCATGGTTGTCGCCGCCTTTGTCCGTGTCGGGGACGATATCCGCCTCGGCCGACGCGGCGTCGTCTCGTCGCACTGTCAAGACTTGAACGACATGATCCCCTTAGCTCTTGCTTTCCTCGCTTTCCTTGCTCCTACGATTACGACTGGCGAGATCGTCAGTTACACCATCAATGGAAGTGGCGAAGTCACGCAGTTCGTCGTCGACACGAACGGGTCCGAGCCGGGAGGCCTGCATACCTTCGAGTGCAACCCACCAAACAAGGACATCAAGACTGACATCCAGCAGGCCATGGATGACGAGACCGACGTGACGGTCACGGACCAGGACGGTGACAATAAGTTTGAGCCGGCCGATACGATCAAATTCAACTGAGGTCCAGGCCACCATGAAGAGACCTGCCCGTGTCGCATTGGTCGCCATGGCTGGCAGCTTGCTTGTGGCTGCAGCGATGGCGTGGGCAAGCCGAGCGTTCCTCAGCGCGCCGGTCGAGAAGCCGACGGCGCCAACTGAGAACAAGGCGCACGAGGCAGGTGTCAACCGGGAGATCGATGCGATCGACGATGCGATCGCACCGACGCAATCCCGCGAACGTGCTTTGCCGCAGTACTACGTCAGACTCAGCGATCAGTTTCCGGTGGCCGGTGCCGAATTGGATCTGGAGGAGGGCGCCGAGCGCGTCGCAGGCCTGACGTCGGACGCTAATGGGCTCCTGCTCTCATTCCCCGCTGCGTTGGATCCGTTCAGCATTCGACTCACATGCAGCAGCTTTCCGTGGCTTCCGGCTGCGAGCTTCAAGCCGGCTACAGGCAGTGGATGCGACGGCATTTTCACGATCCAGGGCGGGAAGCTCGAGGTGGTAATGGACTCGGCTGTCCAAACCGAGGCAGCCGTATATGTACAATTGCAGTCGGAGTCCAATCGGCCATACGACGACCGCAAGCTCTCTACCAGGACTGGGCAGTCGGTGATCTTCCTGCTCGTCGACGAGGGGATCTACTCATTGCACGCGGTGACCGCCGATGGTCGTCTGTACGGAGAGGCCACGATCCGATGGCATACCGGCATCGAGCAGGTGCGTGTGACGATGCGGGAGCCGGGGTGCGGCATTCTCGACGTGTCGGTGGTCGACAGCTTGGGTGCCGAAATCCATCCGTTCGCGCTCGAGCTTGCCGGGACCGACGGCTTCCAGCGAATCGTCCACAGCGAGGACCTGCCCTTGGGCAGTCTGCTCGTCGGGCTCCCGGAGGGGCGTCTTTCGGTGCAACTTGTGCCGCGTCTCGTGGCACCGCCATCGTTGTATCGCCCGGGCGTGAAAGGTCGCGTGCAGTTGGCGGCAGGTGAGGTCAGGAAGCTCTCCCTCACGACATCGCGGCTTGGCAGGTTCGTGATCGACGTCACTGGGGATGTACGAAAGGAATGGGAGTTTCAGTGTGCGAGCCTGGAGACGGGCGTGTGGGAAAAGGTCGAGGTCTCTCGGTTTCCGGAAGGTGGGGGAACTCAGTTACTCCGGTTCATCTCGAAGGCCGGCGTCTACTACTCCGACAGCCTGGATGCGACGGCGCGCGTCTACCGGTTCGTATCCCGGGATTCGGAGGATGTGGTCGCTGTCAGCGACGGTTTGAACGTTGGAGTCGTGACGCGCCTGCGTGTCACGCTACGGTGACTCAAAGATCAGCAGGGCGCACCGAGACCTCGAATCGGTCCCGACCGCGGCTACTGGCATGGACGACAGCCATGCCTCACCCCAGCGTCAGCGGCGGCGCGACCTTCAGCGGTGGCACCTCACGCGGCCGCCGGCACAGCGCACCGACATACCCCGGCCGCAGCAGCATCCCCAGCGCGCTGGCGTACAGCTTCATCCGCTTGGTCTTGCCGGTGACCGCGATCGCGGTCCAGATCGCGAGCCGGATCAGGTGACCGAGCACGAGGCAGGCGCGCACGTACTCGGTCCACAACCGGCCGTGCCACGCGGCATGGTAGAGCAGCGTGCTCTCGCGGAACGCGAGGAACGTGCGTTGCGCCGCCTGGCCGGCGCTGAGGCCGCCGACGTGCAGGAAGCCGGTCGCGGGCAGGTAGCGAACGCGCTGGCCAGCGGCGCGGACGCGTTCGCAGAAGTCCGCTTCTTCGAAGTACATGAAGAACCGCTCGTCGAAGCCGCCGGTGGTCGCGAGCACGCTGCGACGGATCAGGAACACGCAGCCGCTGACGCAGTCGACGTCGCTCGGGCGATCGGTGGGCGGGCCGCTGGCCGCGGAGAAGCGGCGCAGGAACAGCGCTTCGGGCAGGTAGTGGCGCGGCAGGTGGCGGTGCCAGGTGCTGCGCTGGGTGGTGCCGTGTTCGTCGACGATGCGCGGACCGAACACGGCGGCGCCGGGCTCGGCCGCGGCCGCGGCGACGAAGCGTTGCAGGTCGTCCCAGCTCGCCTCGGCGTCGGTGTTGAACAGCAGCACCCAGTCGCCGCGCGCGCGTTCGAGACCGCGGTTGACGCCGTAGGCGAAGCCGCCGTTCTTCGGTTGCGGTAGCACGATCGCGTCGGGGAACGCGGCGCGCGCGGCGGCGACGCTGTCATCGCTGCTCTGGTTGTCGACGACGATCACCTCGCAGGGTATCGGCGCGGGCAGGAGGCGACCGAGGACCGCGAGCAGCAGGTCGCGGGTGTTCCAGTTGACGATGACGATCGACAGCACGGCGGCCGCGGCATCATGCAGGAACGTCGCCGCGATGTCTCGCGCGCGGTCAGTTCGCGGCGGTGCGATCGACGAGCAGGCGGCGGATCGTCTCGACCAGGCGGCGCCGGTCGATCGGCTTGCCGAGGAACGTGTCGCAGCCGGCCTTCAGGCACGCATCCTGGTCGCTGAGCATCGCGTTGGCGGACAACGCGAGGATCGGCAGCTTGTGGCCCTGTTCGCGCAGGCGGGCGGTCGCGGTCAGGCCGTCCATCACGGGCATCTGGATGTCCATGACGACGAGGTCGAACGGTTCGATCGCGGCGGCGACCTGCTGCAGGCACTCGGCGCCGTCGTTGGCGATGGCCGTCGTCATGCCGGCCTTGCGCAGGATGTGGTCGATCAGGCGCTGGTTGTCGCGGCCGTCCTCGACGATCAGCACGCGGGCGTGCGGAACGTCGCACGACGAGGGCTGGGGCACGGTACCTTGCGGCGCGGTCGCGGTGATGGCCGCGGCGGCCTGGTCGAGGGCTCCGGTCGGCAGCTGCAACGTGAACGTGCTGCCCTTGCCGATCTCGCTGTCCGCGGTGAGGTCGCCGCCGAGACGCTGCGCGAGCTGCTGGGAGATCGCGAGGCCGAGGCCGGTGCCGCCGAAGCGTCGGGTCGTCGACGCGTCGGCCTGCTCGAAAGGTCGGAACAGCCGCTGCAGGGTCTCCCGCGTCATGCCGCAGCCGGTGTCCCGCACGAGGAAGGTCAGCGTCGGCCGCGGCGCACCGGTGTAACGGACGTCGACGACCACCTCGCCGCGCGTCGTGAACTTCAGGGCGTTGTCGACGAGGTTGAACAGGATCTGACGCAGCCGCAGCGGATCGCTGAGGATCGCGTCCGGGACGTCGTC
>CAYMRG010000158.1:0-10165 GCA_964392555.1 uncultured candidatus Brocadiaceae bacterium | reverse complement strand
GACCGGAGCCTGGGCGCAACTCGGCAACGGCCTTTCCGGAGGCGTCTATGCGTTGGCCGTGCTGGCGAACGGCGAGCTCGTCGCGGGCGGTGACTTCACGACCTCGGGCGGTGTCACCCTGAACCATGTCGCGCGCTGGAACGGCTCGACGTGGACGGCCATCGGCAACGGCTTCGACAGCGGCGTCCGCTCCTTGTGCCAACGCCCCAACGGCGATCTCGTCGCCGGCGGGTTGTTCACCAGCTCCGGCGGCGTCGCCACGGTTGGCATCGCGCAATGGAACGGCACGAGCTGGGCGCCGCTCGGCCTCGGCCCGGGTGCGACCTTCTCGCTGGCCAACCTGCCCAACGGCAATCTCGCCGCAGGCCTCCTCGCCACCGGCCCTCGCCCGCCGTTCGCACTTGGAACGGCGTCACGTGGTCGACCCTTGGCAACCCGGCGGCCAGCGGCCTCACCGCCGTCAGCAAGCTGCTGGTCACGCCGAACGGCAGCCTGGTCGCGTTCGGCCTGAACCTCCACGGGTTCTATGGATCGGCGACGCCTGCGAACCTCGCCCTGTGGAACGGCACCGCGTGGTCCGCTCTGGCGGCCCCGCCGAACTCGCTGGCCGTCGGCGCCACCCTGACGGCGAACGGCACACTCGTCGCCGCGATGCACGCGCTCGGCACCACGGCGAACATCCTGGCGTGGAACGGTTCGGCCTGGATTCCCTACGCGAGTCCCATCCCCGACGCACCCGCCATCGCCATGCATGCGCTCGCCAACGGCGAGCTGCTTGCTGGCGGCGCGCTGAGCGCCGCGAGCTTCCGCGGCTTCGCCCACTGGGACGGCACGGCCTGGCAAGGCACCGGCACCACCAGTCCCCAGTACCAGCCCGTGCTGGCGGGCGCGGCCGACGGCTCGATCTACGCCGCCTGGTTCGACAACGGACTGCCGGCGCCGAACCATCTCGTCGCGCGCTTCGACGGCTCGTCCTGGCAGAACCTCGGTGCAGCCGACGGCCCGATCCATGCGCTGACGACCACGGCCGCCGGCGACCTCATCGTCGGGGGTTTCTTCACGACGATCGGCGGAGTTCCCGCCGATCGCGTCGCGCGCTGGAACGGCACCGCCTGGTCGACGATCGGCAACGCGGCATTCGCCGGCCCATCGACGCCCGGGATCTACTCGCTGCTCGCCCGCACCAACGGCGAACTCGTCGTCAGCGGCACCTTCGCGGCGGTCAACGGCACACCGTGCGCCGGCATCGCGCGCTTCGACGGCACCACGTGGTCACCGCTCGGCGCCGGCCTGCTCGGCTACGCCACGCAGATGCTCGCACTGGCCAACGGGGGCCTGATCGCGGTCGGCACGTTCCAGCACGACGGCAACCTGCAGTGGCTCGGCTACATCGGCCGCTGGAACGGCACCGCCTGGTCCGGCTTCGGCCTCGGCTTCAACGGCGCCGCCCAGTCGATCACCGCGCGGCCGAATGGCACCCTGGTCGTCGGTGGCAGCTTCACACAGGCCGGCGGCTTTCCGACGCTCGGCCTCGCGTCCTGGAACGGCACATGGACACCACTCGGCGCCGTTCCGTCCGGATACGTCAGCCAGGTCCGCACGCTGCCGAACGGCAACATCGTCGCCGCCGGGTACTTCAACGACGTCGGCGGCGTCCCGGCCATGAACATCGCCCGCTGGAACGGCTCGACCTGGTCCCCGTTCGGCGCTGGCACCGACGGTGCCGTGACCGCAATGGCGACGGCGGCCAATGGCGACCTGCTCGTCGGCGGCACGTTCACCACCGTCGATGGGCTGCCCAGCCCCCACTTCGCCCGCATCACGACGACCTGCCCGGCGACGACCACCGTCACCGGCTCGAGCTGCGGCGGCGCCGTGCTGACGCCGATGTCGCTGCCATGGCTCGGCACGGCGTTCCAGGCGCGCGCCACGGGCCTGCCGGCCAACTCGATCGCCGTGCACGTGCTCGGCGTGGCGCCGGTCAACGTGCCGTTGCCGCTGATCCTGTCGCAGAGCCTCCCGGGCTGCACGCTGGTCGCACAGCCCGACCTGCTGCTCATGGGTCTGCCGGTCGGCGGCACACTCGACGTCCTGTTCCCGCTGTCGACGAGCCTCGCCTGGGTCGGCTTCACGGTCGAGCAGCAGGTCGTGGCGCTCGGGCTGAACGCGCAGGGCGACATCGCGACCGCGGTCGCGACCAACGGTCTGCACCTGGTCGAAGGGCACTTCTAGCCCGCACTGTCACCAGCCACCGCGCCCGAGGTGCGGGTTGGCAAGCTGGCTCAGGACCTTGCCGCGCGCCGTCACGGCAGGATCTTCGCGAGCCGCGCGACGACGAAGCGCTCGGCGTCCGCGAGCGTCTTGGGGGCCATCTCGACCAGCAGCGGGCTCTGGTCGTTCTCGTGGTCGACGACGACGTAGTCGCCGTTGGTCGTGCAGATCGCCAGGTGCACGTAACGGACCTTGGCACCATCGCCGCCGACGTCCGCGACCAGCACGTAGTCGGCGTCCTGCGCATGACGTGGCGCCACCGCGCGCAGCCCGCGCGCCAGATCCCACAGCATGCGCTGCTCGTTGCTGTCCGGGCGCACGTCGATCGCGTCGCCGTTCGCGGGGGTGCAATCCCCGGCAAAGCGTTCGTGCAGCAGCGCGGCGAGCCGCTGCGCGCTGGCGGCGTCGCGACCGTTCGCGGTGACGGTGGGCAGCACCGCGATCCGCGCGCCGGCGAACGCCTGCTTCAGCGCGACCTGCCGCTGCCGCATCGCCGACTGCTCGCTCGCGGAAGGTGCACCGGACAGCTCGCGCCACTTGCGCTCGAACGGGCCGTCGACGATCGGCGCCGCCTTGCGCCAGTCGGCGCGCGTGAACAGCCGCTCGGCGACCAACGCCATGCAGCCGAGCGGGTCGGGATCGCGGGCCGCCGTGCGGTCGAAGTCGCGGTCGCCGGGCTGCTGTTCGTCGCGCAGGACGAGCCGCCCCTGTGCGTCGATGACGACGAACCGGACCTGCTCGGGGCCGGTGCGCGGCGTGCCCAGCACCTCGGCATAGAGGTGGTAGCTGGCCGCGGACACCGGGGCCGCCTGGACGTGCGCGGCGAACCGTGCCGGCACGTCGCTCCACGGCACGTCGCGCGGCCGTACGAACGCCGCGTCCGCAACGGCCAGGTCGGGCATGCCCTGCTTCTCGAGGACCAGCCCGAGCGCGTCGGCGACGCGCTGGTCCGGTCGTTCGAGCAGGCGCACCGGGTAGAGCACGAGGTGCGCCTGGACCCCGGCGGCGCGCAGCGCGGCGACCCGCTCGGCGACCGCCGGATCTTGCGGCTCCGACCTGGCGGAACCGGCGCAGGCCGCGCCGAGCAGCGCCACCAGCGTCAAGGACACCGCGCCCAGCGCGGGAGAAGGGGAACGACGGGTCATCCGTTCGCGAGCCACCATGCAGGCCTCCATGTTTTGTAGGTGTTTACTTGCAAAACAGGACACGCGCAAGCGGGTCGCAGTGGGAAGCGGCGGGCGCGTCCACGAACCCGGCCTGGGTTCGCCGCAAGAAGCCTTCTCCAGGAACCTTGCGTCAGCTCGGCAGGCTTCGACGCCGGTCCGGACCGAGCTTCGCGTAGGCCACGCCGGTGGCGAGGATCGCCAGCAGGATGCCGCAGATCACGGCCAGCTCCTTGCCGACCGCCGGCAGCCAGCCCTGCAGGGCGGCGCTCAGCGGACCGAAGTAGAACCCCAGACCGCCGGTCTCCTTCGTCGGCACGACGACCCCGGCGGCGAACGCCGGATCGAAGAACAGCGACGTCGGCCACGACACCGGCGGCCACGGCGGGATCCAGGTGGTCAGGGCGACGGTCACCGCCAGCAGGCCGACGTAGACGAGGCGATGCCCGGCCTGCAGGAACCGCAGCGACGCGAGCGCCAGCGGCATCGCGATCAGGTTGGTGTGGCGGTTCCAGTCGAACGCGATGCAGAAGATCGCCGCGATGCCCGCGAGCACGAGCCACGTCCCCCACCGTTCGCGACCGAACTCCGGCCGCGCCTGGTGCCACGCGAGCACGGCGAGCACCGGCCCGAACGCGACCGTGTAGTGCACGATCGCGAGCCCCCAGACGACGACCGTGCCGCCGGGGAACAGCGGGTGCTCGCGGAAGTACGCATCGCTGAACAGCTGCTGCGCCGCGTGCGCCTTCACGTAGTAGTAGTAGGCGGCGTAGACGGCGAGCGTGGCGGCGGCCCAGACGACGTCGGCGCGCCACGCAGCGCCGGCGCGGCGGCGCAGGAACCACAGCCAGGGCAGCAGGAACGCCGCGAGCTCGTGGTTGAACAGGTTGGCCAGGAACAGCAGCCAGAACGTCGGCGTGCTGCGCACCGCCATCGCCGACAGGAAGAACAGCGTGTAGCAGAGCGGATCGGCGTAGCCGACCCAATGCAGCTTGTACATCTGCACCGGCGCGATCAGCGCGACGGCCAGCGCGACCAGGGCCGCATCGATGGAGCGCGCGCGTTCGCTGCGACCATAGAGGAACACGACCGCCAGCATCAGGACGGTCAGCCCGCGCGTGAACGGCACCCAGCCGCCAGGGCCGCCGAACCCGGTCACCCACGCCAGCAGCGGCGCGAGGATCCGGTGCGGCAACTGGCCGACCAGCGCGAACGGCTGCGCCGCCATCATCTGCCACTGCTCGCCGAAACCGTGCGCCTCCGGGACGCCCGGCACCAGCAGCCACGACACGCCGTAGGCGGCGAGTCCGACCGCAACCGCCAGCGCGGCCCGCGCGAGCGCGGACGGCAGCGATTCGCGGGCGGTCGACGTCGGCATGGCGTCGCGCACGCTACGTGGCCCCCGGCAACCGGTCAACGCCAGGACCCGGGCGCGCGCGGGCCAGTGAAGACGTAGAGTCCGCCGCGTGTTGCGCCGACCGTTGCTCTGGCTCGCCCTGCTCTGCCACCTGCTGTTCGCCGGCGGCTACGCGTTCGCGACGCCGGCGTTCGAAGGGCCCGACGAGAACGCGCACTTCCAGTACGCGTGGCATCTCGCCAATGGTGGCGGCCTGCCGGTGACGCCGCAGCTCGCCGCGACGCAGGGGCGCGGGCCGCTCGACCAGACGGTCGTCCTCGCCCACCACCCGCCGCTCTACTACGCGCTGCTGGCCGCCGTGCTGGTCGCGCGCGGCGAAGCCGACACCGTCGAGGCGTTCCGGACGAACCCGACGTTCGGCCAGCCGGGCCAGCCGGGGCGCTACCTGCGCTTCCAGCACGGCGACGACGAGCGCGCGCCGCTTGGCGCCGGCATGCGGCTGCTGATCGCGCTGCGGCTGGTCGGCGTCGGCCTCGGCCTGCTGACGCTCCTGTGCGTGCACGCGCTCGGGCGCGTCGCCTGCCCCGACCAACCGCGGGTCGCCGACGTGGCCACGCTGCTCGCCGCGTGCCTGCCGATGTGGTCGTTCGCCAGCGGCGTGCTCAACAGCGACGCGCTGGCGAACCTGCTCGCGGCCGCGACGCTGCTGCGGCTCGCCTGCTGCGCGCGCGAGCGCGGCTTCGGCTGGGGGGCCGCTGCGCAGCTCGGCCTGTTGCTCGGTCTGGCGCTGCTGACGAAGGTCACGACGCTGTTCCTCGTGCCAGTCGCCGCGGTGACCGTGATGTTCGCGGCGCCACGCGGCGAACGGCTCGCGGCGCTCGGACGCGGCCTGTTCGCGATCGCGCTCGCGCTCGCCGTCGCCGGCTGGTGGCTGGTGCGCAACCTGCAGCTCTACGGCGACCCGCTGGCGCTCGCCGCCCACGACGCCGCGTTCCCGCCGATCCCGGCCGAAGCGGTCTCGGGCTGGTTCTGGGGTGGTTTCCTGCCCCAGATCGCGACGTCGCTGCTCGGCACGTTCGGCTGGTTCGCGCTGCCGCCGCATCCGGTGCTGGTCTGGATCGCCGGCGCGGCCGCGGTCGCCGCGCTGCTCGGCCTGGCGCTGCCGGCGGCGACGCCCCGGCCGCGCCCGCTGTGGCTGCTGCTGCTGGCCTGCGGGCTGGTGTTCGCCGCGACCGCGCACTTCAACCTCAAGGCACCGCAGCCGCAGGGCCGGCTGCTGTTCCCAGCGCTGGCACCCGGGGCGGTGCTGGCTGCCGCCGGCCTGCTGCGCGCCGGCGCCGTGTTGCGCCTGCCGCCGCTGCGTCTCGCGTGGCTCGCGGTGCCGCCGCTGGCCGCGACGCTGGTCGCGTGGCTGTGGTTCGCGCCCGCCTTCCGGGCCGGGCTCGCGCCGGCGGACGCACACTTCGCGTCGCTGACCGGCGGCATCGTCGCCGATCCCGACGACCACACGCCGCGGCCCGTGGTCTGGCGCACGCCGTTGCCGGAGGGGCCGTGCAGCGAACCACCGCGCCTGCCGTTCGCGCCGCCGCGCGACACGCCGCCGGACGCCGTCTGGTCGCTCTACGCCTACGACGCCGACGGCCGCATCTGGCTCGCGAGCCACGAATGGGGCGCTTCGGTGACCGGCAGCGAGGCGCTACTGCCGGCCGCGGCCTGGCAGTTCCTGCCGACGGACCGCGACGTGTTCGTCGTGCTGCGCCGCGTTCCGGACTACGCGCACGGCGAACGGCTCGAGGCGATGCCGCGCAGCAAGCCGCTGCGGCTGCGGCGGCGCTGACCACCGCGCCAATCGCCGCGCGTTCCGGTCGGCGGCGGGCGTAGGATGACCGCCCCATGCCCGTCGCACCCAAGCTCGCACTCCTCACCATGCTCGGGCTCACCGCTTGCGGCACGAGCCACGCGTCCCCCAACCCGACTTCGCCCACGATGCCCCCGTCGCCCGACGTCTACGCGCTCCGCGCAGAATCCCTCGAGGGCCAGCCGGTCGATCTCGCCGCCTACCGCGGCAAGGTCACGCTGGTCGTCAACGTCGCCAGCGAATGCGGCTACACGCCGCAGTACGCGGGTCTGCAGAAGCTGCACGAACAGTACGCCGACCGCGGCTTCGCGGTGCTCGGCTTCCCCAGCAACGAGTTCGGCGGTCAGGAGCCCGGCACCGCCGAGCAGATCCGCGCGTTCTGCACGAGCAAGTACCAGGTCGGCTTCCCGCTGTTCGCGAAGATCGCGACCAAGCCGGGTGCCGGGCAGAGCCCGATCTACGCCGCGCTGGTCGCCGCGACCGGGCAGGCACCGGCCTGGAACTTCTGCAAGTACCTCGTCGGCAAGGACGGGCGCGTCGTCGCGTTCTATCCGTCGAAGGTCGCCCCCGAGGCCGGCGAGCTGCGGCAGGCGATCGAAGCGGCGCTGCGCTAGAGAAATCCGGGCTGGCACACCAAGCCCGCAGGGCGACCCGCCTCAGCGCACCACCGTCAACGCGCCGATCGCCGGTGGCCCGGTGGCCTTGTCGGAGTTCGGAACTTCGAGGGCATCGAGCCAGACCTCGTCGAAACCGACGGCCGCATCGGGCACGACCACGCGCAGGTCACCGAGGCCGAGCGCGCTCTGGAACGGCGTCAGCCCCGCCGCGGGCGGCGGCGGCAGCAGTTCGGCGTCGGCCTCACCGATCGCCGCACCACCGCGACGGAAGTGCAGGTGGAACCGGACGAAGCCCAACGCCTGCAGGCGCAGTTCGCGCGCCTGCTGCGCGGCGCCGAACGGGATCGCCAGCCCGCCTTGGTAGACGAGCACGAGCCGCGGTTCGTCGAACCAGAACGTGCCGAGCGGCAACGGCGCGGGCAACCGTTCGTGCGGCACGACGAGGCGCGGCGGATCGCGGTATTCCTCGGCGACGAACGCGGCCAGATCCGCGTCCAACTCGCCGCGCCACAGCGACCACAGTGCCCGCAGCCGTTCGCCCGCGAACACCGGCGCCGCGATCGCCAGGTGCAGCGCGTCGTAGTAGCGGCGCAGCCCCGGATGGCGCAGGCGGTTCTCGCCGAAGGCCAACGTCTCCCAGTAGCCCTCGGGGATGCGGCGCAGCACGTGGCCGATGCGCCAGTGCGCCAGATCGATCGCCGGCAGCCGCGCGAGCAGCGGATCGCACAGCAGCGGGTCGACGAGGTGACCGAGCGGACCGGCGCCGAAGCCTGCGGTCCCGACCGAGCCGTTGAGCAGGAACCAGGGGCGATCGCGCCCGGTCGGCCAGGCGAGCCGGTGCAGCGCGCCGCTCGCCGGGATCTGGCGCCCGGGCGCCAGCAGGCCGAGCGTCTGGTAGTGCATGCCGCGTTCGTCGACGATGCCGCGCGCGGCCTCGATGGCCGCGAGCGACGGCCTGGTCTCGGCACTCGGCGGCTTCGTCCAGATCGGCAGACCGTGCAGCAGACCGAGCGCGAGCGCGGCCGCCGCGACCAGCCCGACCGTGCCGGCTCGCGCTTCGGCGAGCCAGCGCGCCAGCATCGCGGCAGCGACCGCGAACGGCGGCAGGAAGAACCGGCCGGCCATGAAGTCGCCGCCGACCTTGACGACGTATGCGCCGTAGAGCGCACAGCCGAGGAACAGCCAGCCGCCGCGAGCCGTCGCGCGGGCGACGGCGGCGCCGGCGAGCACGGTCAAGACGAGCACCGGATCGTCGACCAGCGTGTGGCCGACGAAGTACAGCCCCTGCGCCGCCATGGCCGCCGCCGGGATGCCGGTGCCGAACGCCTTCGCGTGTGCGGTCACCGGGAACGGCGAGCCGAACCACAGCGCGGCGAAGGCGAACCAGGCCAGCAGCGGCAGCGCGCCGAGCAGACCGCGCCGCAGCAGCGTTCCGAACGGCACGCCGCGCATCGTCGCCAGCACGGCGGGCGCGCACAGCAGCGCGAGGTCGAGCCGGTTGGTCGCCGCCAGCGTCGCCAGCAGGACCGCCCGGCCGTAGCGGCGCGCCGGCGGCGCCCGTTCGTCGGCGACCGCCGCGACGAACAGCACGAGCAACAGGTACGTGAGCGACGTCTCGAGACCCGACGTCGCGTACTCGGGGAAGGCGCGCGCCATCGCCAGCACGGCGGCCAGCGCGGCGGCGCCCGCGGCCGTGCGCGCCCGCCACAGCAGCAGCACGATCGCCGTCGTCGTCAGCAGGAGGCCGAGGCCGATGGTCGTGAAGTAGCTCTCGCCGGCGATCAGCCGCCCCGCCGCCAGCAGCAGCATCCACAGCGGGTGGGTGAAGGTCTGCACGCGGTCGGCCGCGTTCCAGCGCAGACCGTGACCACTCACCCAGTTCTCGACCGAGCGTAGCGTGATGTAGCCATCGTCGCCGAGCCAGGCCAGACGCACGCAGATCGCGAGCAACGCGAGCGCCAGCAGCACGGCGACCGACCGCGCGACGACGACTCGGCCGTTCATGGCGCGGTTCCTTCGCCGCGTTCGGCCACCGGGGCGAGCAGTCCCTCGAGGAAGAAGGCGGCCAGATCGTGGCGCCCCTCGAGCCCGGCCTTCTTGTAGACGCCGCGCGCCTGTTGCCGGACGGTCGCCTCGGCGACCTGACGGACGGCGGCCACTTCCTTGTGGCCGAGCCCCTTCAGCAGCAACACCGCGATCTCCTTCTCAGCCGGCGACAATCCCCAGCGGTCGAGCTGGCGGTCGATCGCCTGGCCGAGGCCGTCGAGCAGGTCGCGAGCCTCACCGCGCCACCGCTCGGCCTCGACGCGGCTCGCGGCGAGCCGCTGGCCGAGTTCGGCAGCCTCGACCCGGGCAGCCCGTTCGCGCGCGCGCAGCGCCGCGAGACGGCGCATACCGAGGGCAGCCCCGAGACCGCATGCGGCGAAGATCGCCCCTTCGACCAGCACGTGGCCGAGCGCCGGCCGATGGCCGAAATCGCTGGCCAGATCGCCGATGGCCAATAGTCCGCCGACCGCGAACAGGCCGACGATGCTCGCCGACCAGGCTCGCTCCGATCCGCCATTCGGCGCAATCGCCGGCTGCAAGTCCATGGCATTGCGAGGCTACCACACATGGCGAATGGTCCGATCGGCAATCGCGGCCGACCCTGGCCGTTGCTGCACCGGCCGACCGGGCCGTCCGGTGCGGCCAACCGATCCAGACCCCCGTTCCCGAGGAGATACCCGCCATGACACTGCCACTCCACCCGCTGCTCGTCCACCTGCCGATCGCGCTGGCGATCCTGATGCCCGTTCTCGCCATCATCCTGTGGTTCGCGATCCGCCGCACCTGGCTGCCGGCGCGGGCCTGGACGCTGGCCGTCGGCGCCCAATTCCTGCTCGTGGTGAGCGGCTTCGTC
>CAYMRG010000157.1:7873-10220 GCA_964392555.1 uncultured candidatus Brocadiaceae bacterium | reverse complement strand
TCGCCAACACCTGGGCGCTGCTCGACCTCGAGGACACCGGCGAAGCCGGTGTCGAGCTGCTCCGCGGCCTGCGCCAGGCGGTGCCGGCCAGCTGCCGGCTCGCGGTCCTCGACCACCGGCTGGCGCGCCGCGCCGCAGCGCTGCCGGCGGGCGTCGATCGCCTGTTCCTCGCCAGCGAGGTCGCCAGCATCGGCGAATGGCTGCGCGGCGCGCCGTCGACGGGGGCCGACCGCGGCGCCGCCGACCGCGATGCCGTGCCGCTGCGCGGCCGCGTGCTGGTCGTCGACGACAACCCGATCAACCGCCGCGTCGCGAGTTCGATCCTCGAACGCGCCGGCTGCGAGGTCGCGATCGCCGAGGACGGCCAGCAGGCGGTCGACCACCTGCGCGCCAACGCGGTCGACGCGGTCCTGATGGACTGCCAGATGCCGATCCTCGACGGCTTCGCCGCGACGCGGCAGATCCGCCAGCTCGAACGCTCCGGCGGGCTCGCCGCCGGGCAGCCCCAACCGTTGCCGATCGTCGCGCTGACGGCCGAGGTCGACGCCGAGGTCACGCGCGCGTGCCGCGAGGCCGGCATGGACGAGGTGCTGGCCAAGCCGTTCCGACCGAGCGAGCTGACGGCGACCGTGCTCGGGTTGCTCGAGCACCGCCACGACGAGTTCATCCTCGAGGACGAACCGGTGAAGCAGGGAACGATTCTGATCGTCGACGACAACGCGATGAACCAGCGCGTCGTCAAGGCGATCGTCGAGCGCGCCGGCTTCGCGATCGCGCTCGCCGACAACGGCCAGCAGGCGATCGACTACGTCGCCGCGCACCCGTGCGAGCTGGTGCTGATGGACTGCCAGATGCCCGTGCTCGACGGCTGGGAGGCGACCCGCCTGATCCGCGAGATGGCGACGCTCGGCCGGCTGCACCGGGGCTGCCGTTCGCCGTTGCCGATCCTGGCCGTGACCGCGAACGCCATGGAGGGCGATCGCGAGAAGTGCCTCGCCGCAGGCATGGACGACTACCTGACCAAGCCGGTGAAGCCCAAGGGCGTGCTGGAGGCCATCGAACGCCATCTGACGCGCCGCCCGGTCGTCTCGTGACCGCGCGCCGACCGCAGCATCCGGAGCAACGACCATGACCAAGCAATCCGCCCGCAACCAGCGCGCCCGCTTCGGCGGCGAGACGATCGAACCGCGCATCCTGCTGTCGGCGACCTGGGTCACCGGCACCGCCGGCAACGACACGCTGAACGGCACGACCGACGTCGACTGGCTCGACGGCCTCGCCGGCAACGACACGCTGGTCGGCAACAGCGGCGACGACATCCTGCGCGGCGGGCTCGGCGACGACTTCCTGAACGGCAACGGCGGCACCGACACCGCCGACTACTCGCAGGCGACCGGCGGCGTGCAGGTCAACCTGCTGCTCGGCACGGCGCGCGGCGCCGATGGCAGGGACACCCTGTCGAGCATCGAGATCGTCGTCGGCTCGGACTACGGCGACTCGCTCGCAGGAACGTTCAAGAGCGAGGCGCTCCGCGGCGGCGCCGGTGACGACGTCGTCTACACGAGCCTCGGCGACGACGTGCTCGACGGCGGCACGGGCCACGACACGCTGAGCTTCGAGTTCTCGCTGACCGCCATCACCGTCGACCTGACGCGCGGCAGCGCGCAGGCCACCGGCAATGGCAACGACCAGATCACCGGGTTCGAACACGTCGTCGGCACGGTCTGGAACGACACCTTCTCGTTCGCCAACGCCCGCCAGGGCGACGCGTACTCGGTCGACGGCGGCTCGGGTTCCGACCGCATCGATCTGGCGAAGTACAGCTCGTCGAACGCGGTCGTCACCGGCAGCTCGGTCGTGATCGACCTCGGCGGCGGCCAGACCTTCCGCGTCGACTACACCAAGGTCGACGCGATCTCGTTCAGCGACATCACGCTCAACCCGGCCAAGCTGCCCAACAACGCGCCGAGCGTCGATGCCGGGCCGGACCAGACCGTCACCGAGGGCGACTCGATCACGCTCTCCGGCATCGCCAGCGACCCCGAAGGCAGCCCGCTGCACTACCAGTGGGTCCAGGTCGGCGGCCCGGCCGTCAGGCTGACCGGCGACCAGACGGCGACGCCGACGTTCGTCGCGCCCGAGGGCGTGGCGAACTACGACCTGGATTTCGTGCTGAAGGTCGACGACGGCACCGATGCCTCGGTCGACGGCGTGACGATCCACGTCGGCGCCGACAACGACGTGCCGGCCGCCGATGCCGCCGTGAACCAGTCCGTGCACGAAGGCGACCTCGTGGCACTCGACGGCTCCGCCAGCGTCGACCCCGAAGGCCAGCCGTTGACCTACA
>CAYMRG010000157.1:0-7773 GCA_964392555.1 uncultured candidatus Brocadiaceae bacterium | reverse complement strand
CCTGGGTGCAGACCGGCGGCCCGGCGGTGACGCTCAGCGACGCACACGCAGCGCAGCCGACGTTCACCGCGCCGAACCTGACGGCCGACGCCGACCTGCACTTCCAGCTGCAGGTCAGCGACGGCGTCAACACCTCGGTCGCCGACAGCGTCGACGTCCACGTCACGGCCGTCGACGATGCGCCGCACGCCGATGCCGGCACCGACCAGTCGGTCGCCGAAGGCGACGCCGTGACGCTCGACGGCAGCGGCAGCGTCGACCCCGAAGGCCAGCCGTTGACCTACACCTGGGTGCAGACCGGCGGCCCGGCGGTGACGCTCAGCGACGCACACGCAGCGCAACCGACGTTCACGACGCCGAGCGTGACCGCCGCCACCGACCTGCAGTTCGAGCTGCGCGTCGGCGATGGCGCCAACACCTCGGTCGCCGACACGGTGACGATCCACGTCACGGCGAGCGACGACGCGCCCATCGCCGACGCCGGCGTCGACCAGAACGTGACCGAAGGCGATCGCGTGCAGCTCGACGCGCGCGGCAGCCGCGACCCCGAGGGCGCGACGCTGACCTACACGTGGGTGCAGACCGGCGGACCGACCGTCCAGCTCGACTCGACCAGCTCGGCGCGGCCCGGCTTCGTCGCCCCCGAGCTCTTGCGCGACACGGACCTCACGTTCACGGTCCAGGTCAGCGACGGCCTGCACACCTCGACCGACAGCGTCACCGTGCACGTCGCCGCCGACGACGACGCGCCGACGCTGCTGGTCGGCAGCGGGACCACCGGCCAGGCGGGCGAGACGATCCGGCTGAGCGCCACGGGCACCGACCCGGAGGGCCAGAAGCTGACCTACACCTGGACGCAGCTCGACGGCCCGACCGTCAAGCTGACCGGCGCCGACACCGACAGCCCGACGTTCACCGCGCCGGACGTCGCGGGGCGGACGACGCTGACGTTCGCGGTCAGCACCTCGGATGGCACCAACACCGTCACCGAGAAGGTCGAGGTCGTCGTCGACGCCAACGCCAACGCCGCGCCGGTCGTGACGCTGCCGCCGGTGGTGACCGCGAACGGCAACGATCTCGTCGCCGTGACGGCGACCGCCAAGGACGCCGAAGGCGACCCGCTGACCTACACCTGGACGCTGGTCGGCGGCCCGGCGGTCGCGCTCGCCGCGACGAACCAGCCGAGCCTGTCGTTCGTCGCCCCGGCGCTGAGCCGCGCCGCCGACCTGACGTTCCAGGTCGCGGTCAGCGACGGCCACTCGACCACGGTCGAGACGGTGACCGTGCTGGTCACGCCGGCGCCGGAGTCGAACCAGACGGGCACCGGCCAAGACAGCACGTCGACGGCGCCGGACACGACGACGACCACCGCCACCACCACGACGACGACCACCACCACGACCACGGTCGACGAAACGGCCGGATCGGGCACGGCGGCCGGCCGGGAGACGAATCCGGGTGCGACGGCGCACACGACGCCGGTGGCGACCACACCGACGGCCACCGAGACCGCGACCCAGTCGAGCGGCAGCGCGTCGGGGAGCGCGACACCGACCCCGACCGTGGCGCCCGGCGACGGCAACACCGGGTCGAATGCGCACGTCGATGCCGGCGCCGACCAGGCCGTGCACGAAGGCGCCCTGGTGCGGCTCGGCGCGACCACCAGCGACCTGGACGGCGCGATCCACTACTCGTGGACGCAGCTCAGCGGCCCGCCGGTCGGCCTCGACGGCGCACAGACCGCGAGCCCGGCGTTCACCGCGCCCGACGCGGCGAACGACTACACGCTCGTGTTCCGCGTCACCGCGTCGGACGGCACCAGCACGGTCTCGGACACGGTCGCGGTCGACGTCGACGCGGACGACGCCGGCAGCTCGACCGTGGTGATGGCGCCGGTCGTCGCCGACGCCGGCACGCAGGTCCACCTGGCGCCGACGCTGCCCGTGGTCAGCGGCCCCGCCGAACCGACCTACCTGTGGCGCCAGCTCGAGGGCACGCCGGTCGCGATCGGCGATGCCGGTGGCCGCGAACTGAGCATCCGGCTGCCCGAGAGCTTCGTCGAGGAAGAGCTGGTGTTCGAGGTCGAGATCGTCGCCGGTGGCAAGCGCATCGTGCAGGAGGTGACCGTGCAGGTGCAGCCGGTCGCCGGCACCAGCCGCGAGATCGGCGACATCGACGAGGCCGACGGCCACGACCACCACCGCCTCGACACCGCGGCCGAACTGCCGAGCCGCGGCATCGGCAAGGTCTGGGCCGCGTTGTTCGCGTTCCTCGGCACCCGCCGCCGCAACTGACCGGGCCGCGCACAGGGGCCGGCGCTGCACCGGTGGCGCCCATGCGAGCGCGCCTTCGCGGTCGCCCCACGGCGGACTCAGGCTGCCTCCGCCCGCAGCCCGATGACGACCTCCAGCAGCTGGAGATCCGCAACCATGAGAGCCATCGCAACTTCGCTCGCCGGCGTGTGCCTGGCCGCGATCCTGACCGGGTCGGCGGCACCGCCGATGCCCACGCCGCAGGGCCCGCTGATCGGCATCACGGTCGCGAGCAAGGTCGCGGCGATCGCGGCCGAGCAGCCGGGCAAGATCGTCGCGGTGCCGGTCACCGACGGCACGCGCGTCGCGAAGGACGACGTGCTGTTCGAACTCAGCTCGAAGCTCGAGCGGCTCGAGGTCGAGCGCCTGCGTTCGCTGGCCGACTCGAACCTGATCAAGCAGCGCGCGGTCGCTGCACTTCGCCACGCCGAGCAGCAGGAAGGCCGCGTGCGCAACCTGCGCGACAAGGAGATCTCGAGCGACTCCGACCTGCAGGCCCAGGCCTTCGAGCTCGAACTGGCGCAGCTGCGCGTCGAACAGGCCGACATCGAGCAGGCCCAGGCCGCCAACGAGCTGGCGCAGGCGGTCGAACGCCTCGACCAGCGCACCGTCCGCAGCCCGTTCGACGGCACCGTCACGCAGCGTTTCCACAGCGAGGGCGAGACGGTCGAGAAGTTCGTGCCGGTGCTCGAGGTGATGAGCCTCGACCCGATCTGGGTCGAGTTCGACTGCCCGATCACCGAGCAGCACATGTTCCGCGTCGGCGGCGAAGTGCGCGTCGCGCCATCGTTCCAGCCGGACGACACGCGCGTCGGCAGGATCCTGTTCGTCTCGCAGAAGGCGAGCACCTCGAGCCACACCTTCATGGTGCGGGCCGCGGTGGCGAACACCGACCTGAGCTGGAAGGCCGGTCTGAAGATGCTCGTCGACCTGCCGCCGGCCGCCGAAGTGCCCAGCAAACCCGGCAAGTGAGACCACGATGACGCACGACTTCGGCCCCGATCACGACCTGACCGACCGCCTGGCGCAGCAGCTGCTCGACGACATCGAGCTGCGGCAGCGCTCCGACGTCGGCCGCGCGCGCGAACTCGCCGGCGTCCGGCTCAAGGCGACGCTGACGATCCGGCCGGCGAACGTCGTCGACCGCGGCGCGTTCGCGGCGACCGGCACGACCACCGAGCTGCGGACGCAGGCGGCGCTCTGCATGTTCCCGGTGCCGGTGATGGTCGGCAGCATGTTCCAGGTCGAGTTCGCGCGCGGCGATCTCGACGTGCCGCCGGTGTTCGCGGTCTGCGACCGCTGCGCGATGCTCGGCGACGCCTCGTTCGAGGTCCGCCTGCGCTTCGTCGCCGACCTGCCGCTGCCCGAGTCGCCCGACCGCCGAGGCGAGCCGCAGTGACGAAGCCGCCCGGCAGCCCCGCCGCGCCGGCGGCCGCCCGCCGCGTCGACCCGGCGAGCATCACGGCCCTGCAGTGCGAGCTGCGGTCGCTGTTCGCGCGTCGCCCGGTCAACCGCGCGCTGGCCGAAGGACTCGGCCGGATCGGCCAGCACCTGGGCGCGGCCTACGCGGTCGTGCACTCGCGGCTCGGCGTGCACCTGCTGTCGGAGGAATGGCACCGCGCCGACCACCCGGTCGGCGCCGACGTCCGCGACCTCGTCAACACAGCGCTGTGGGAGTCGATCTCGGCCGAAGAGGCCCGCGGCACGCGGCTGCCGGTCACGGACGCCGACGCGGCGGTCGTCACGGCGATCATGTACGACCAGGACGTCGAGTCATCGGGCGGCGCGGCGCTGCTGCTCTACGACCGCGACGCCGAACAGGTCCGCGGCGCGCTGGGGCAGCTCGAAGGGCTGCTCGGCTACCTGTCGCTGCTGGTCAACGGCGCGACGCAGTCGCAGCGCCGTGTCGCGGAGCGCCACACGGTCGATCCGACCGCGGTCGCCGACCACCCGCTGCGGCTCGCGTTCTCGCTGGTCAACGAACTCGAGCGCCGCCACGGCTTCGCGCTCGCGGCGGTCGGCTTCGTCGTCGGCAACCGGATCGAGGTGACCGCGATCAGCGGCGTCGACGACCTGCGCGCGGCGAACCCCGGCATAGCGCAGGTGCGCGCCGCGATGGAGGAGTGCCTCGACCGCGGCGAACTCGTCGTCCACGCCGGCGCCGAGCGGGCGCCCCAGGACGACGACTGCCGGCTGCACGCGCAGTGGAGCGCGGCCCACGAAGGTCGCCCGGTCGCGTCGTGGCCGCTGGTCAACCTCGGCGTGGTGGTCGGCGTCGTCTCGATGATCCAGGGCGGCGGCACGCAGCTCGATCGCGACAGCGTGCAGACCGTCGCCGAGGAGATGGCCAGCTACGCGCCGCTGGTGCCGCTGACGCGCGCCGCGACGCGCAGCGTCGCCGCGCACGTCCGCGACAGCCTGCGCGCTCTGTGGCGCCGCGTCACCGGGCGCGGTCGCCGGCGCAACCTGGTGCTGGCGGGGCTCGCGCTCGCGGGCGCCGGTTGGCTCGGCTTCGGCGAACTCGACTACACGTTCACGGTGCCGTGCACGGTCAAGGCCGCCGAACACCGGACGATCGCCTGTCCGCGCGCCGGCGTGCTCGCGGAGCTGTTCGTCACCCCCGGCGACCGCGTCCACAAGGGCCAGCTGCTGGCGTCGCTCGACGCCAACGACGACTTCCTGCAGCGCGCCCAGCTCAGCGCCGAGATCGAGTCGCTGTCGGCGCTGATCGACTACGCGATCGCGAAGCGCGAACCCGGCGACCTCCGCATCCACGAGGCGAAGCAGCGCAGCCTGCAGGCGCAGCTGGCGATCATCGATGCACGCATCGCCGAGGCGCAGGTGCGGGCACCGCAGGACGGCCTGATCCTCGACGGCGACCTGCGCGAACGCCTCGGCGGCCGCATCGAGATGGGCACGCCGATGTTCGAGCTCGCCCGCTACGACGTCGCGTCGGTCGTGCTGCGCGTCCCCGAGAAGCAGGTGCTGGCGGCGGCCAGCTCGGTCGGCGCGACGTTCGCGCCCGCCGCGCAGCCGGAACGCGCCATGCCGCTCGCGAGCCTGCGGATCGCACCGGCGAGCACGATCGTCGACGCGCACAACGTCTTCCTCGGCGAAGCGACCGTCGCCATCGACCTCGACATGCTGCCGCCCGGCATGGAGGGATTCGTCCACATCGACGCCGGCCCGCGCAGCGCGTTCTGGGTGCTGACGCACCGCCTGACGGACTGGCTCTACCTGAACTTCTGGCTGTGACCGCGACCGTCGCCGATCCGAGCCGCAACGCCCGCCTGCTCGGCCCGATCCGGGTCGGCCTGCGCAGCGACCTGCACGTCACGCGCCAGAACACGCGCAGCGGGCCACGCTACCTGCTGCACGATCCACTGACCTTCCAGAACCACGCGCTCAGCGTGCAGGACTACCGCATCCTGTGCGCGATCGTCGCCGAGCGCACGCTCGCCGAGAACTTCCAGGCGCTGGTGCAGAAGGGCGTCCTCGACGACGACGACGAGGACCGCCAGGGCTACTACCGCTTCATCCTGTGGCTGCACGGCGCCGGCATCCTGCACCTGCCGCTCAGCTCCGGCGACGCCCACTTCGAACGCCACCGCAAGCGGCGCGCGGCGCGGCGCCGCGGCCTGCACCAGCTGCTGCTCAGCGCGCGCATCCCGCTGCTGGCGCCGGACGCGTTCCTGCGCCGCACGCTGCCGTGGTTCGGGTGGCTGTTCTCGATGCGCGGTTTCGCCGCCTGGCTCGCGCTCGCCGCGGCCGTGCTGTGGAGCTGCTTCGACCGCCTCGGCGATTTCGCCGCGCAGTCCACCGACCTGCTGGCGCTGCGCAACCTGCCGCTGCTGTGGGTCGCGCTGGTGCTGCTGAAGGTCGTCCACGAGTTCGGCCACGCCTACGCCTGCCGGCGCTTCGGCGGCGCGGTGCCCGAGATGGGCATCGTGCTGATCCTGCTGACGCCGTGTGCCTACGTCGACGCCAACGCCTCGTGGACGTTCGCGCGGCGCCGCCACCGCATCGTCGTCGCCCTCGCGGGCATGTACGTCGAATCGTTCGTCGCCGGCTTCGCCGCGCTGCTGTGGGCCGGCACGCAGCCGGGCTTCGTCCACGACGTCGCCTACAACCTGGTCGTGCTGGCCAGCGCCGTCACCGTGCTGTTCAACATCAACCCGTTGATGCGGTACGACGGCTACTACCTGTTCTCGGACCTGCTCGGCGTCTTCAACCTGCAGCAGCGCGCCGCCGGCTACCTCGGCGCGTGGTTCGAACGCCTCGCGCTCGGCACGCCGCGCCCCGCGCACGGCTACCCGCGGTCGGAGTGCTGGCTCTACCTGCTCTACGGCCCGCTCGGCTTCGCCTACCGCATCGGCCTCGCGTTCGGCATCACGACGCTCGTCATGCTGAAGTGGCCGGGCGCCGGCCTGTTCCTCGGCGCGGCGTTCGGCTGGTCGCTGCTCGCGCGGCCCGCGGTCAGGTTCCTGCGCTGGTTGTGGTGCCACGGCGAGAGCGCCGCCGCGCGCACGCGCGGTCGCCTGGTCGCGATCGGCCTCGCGGTGCCAGCCCCGCTCGTGCTCGCGTTTGCGCCGGTGTCGTGGAGCGTGGTCGCGCCGGGCATCCTCGATCCCGGCACCCGCGAGAGCGTGCGCGCGCCGAACAGCGGCTTCGTCAGCGACCTCGCGGTGCGCGACGGCACGCGCGTGCTGCCGGACGACCCGCTCTGCCAGCTGCGCAATCCGGAGATGGAGTTCCGGCTGGTGCGCATGCGCGGCGAGTACGACGCGGAGAAGGTCGGCCTCGACACCGTCGAGCTGCAGGACCCGACCGCGGCCGCGATGCATCGCACCCGGCTGTCGTACCTGAAGACCGGCCTCGAGGAACTCGACCGCCGCTTCACCGGCATGAACCTCGTCGCCCACACCGCCGGCATCGTCACGAGCCCGGCCGGCAAGGCGCTCGAAGGCCGCTTCCTGCAGCAGGGCGAGGAGCTGTTCCAGATCCAGTCCGAACACCGCTACCTGCGGATCGTGCTCAGCGAGCACGCGGTGTCGCGGGCGCGGCTCGAGGTCGGCGCGATCGCCGAGGTGCGGTGGACCTGCGCCCCCGACATCGCGGTGCGCGCGACGGTGCGCGAGATCCGCCGCGCCGCGTCGCGCTACGAGATCCCAATCGCGCTGACCACGCTCGGCGGCGGCGACGTCTACGCGACGCCGCGCATCGGCTCGGGCGCGATGGCCGAAGAACCGTTCCTGCACGTCTGGCTCGAGGTCGACAAGGTGCCGCTCGAAGCCCAGGGTACCGGCCTCACGGCCCACGTGCGCCTGCCGGCGCGCGTCGAGATGCTCGGCAGCTGGGCGCGCCGTCGCCTGCTGTCCTTCTGGAATTCGTGGCTGATGTCCTAACGCTGCCGAGCGCGCCGCGGTGGGCGGGCGGGCGCGGGGGGGGGGGCGCCGGCGGG
>CAYMRG010000156.1:0-10249 GCA_964392555.1 uncultured candidatus Brocadiaceae bacterium | reverse complement strand
CGAGCGACTCCGCGGCCAACTCCAACTTTCTGCCCGAATCCGAATTCACACCCCATCCTTCGTCCGGTCGATGTGCCTCGAGGCGAGCTGAGCGGCCTCGCCACACCGCGCGCCGGTGAGAAGCATGAAGTCGACCAGCGCCACAAGCGCCTTTGGCAAGTGCTTCTTCGCCGCATCGACGTGCTCGATCGACACCGCCATTCTTGGCGGGTTGTCGTGCGCACCGCCGCGGCCGGGCTTCAGCGGCGACACCAACTTGACCTCGTGATGCACCCTCGGCGGCACGAGGCGCTCTTCAGCGGCCCACCGGACCATCCGCTGGATGCGCTGCACGCGATCGTTGACCGTCCGCCGGCACAGCTTGCGCTCGACCATCGCCTCCCTCACCCGCTTGATGACCAGGGCATCGACCTTGGTCGCCGGCAGGTCGCGGAACAGCTCCAGTAGCTCGACGACGGCGTGCCCGAGGTTCTCCCCTTCGCGCGTCGGCTTGCCGGTCGAGGGCCGGCGGTAGTGCTGCCCCACGAAGCTCGTGTAGGCGTCTACAAGGCCCTGGACGGTCAGCACGGCTTCCGGGCGCTTTTCGTCAGGCCAGCGGCAGCCGGCGGCCAGCCATTCGGCCACAAAGGTCCGGTATCGGACCTCGGTCTCGGGGTCATCAGCGCGCCCTAGGCGCACCTGACGACGACCGGCGAAGCAGTAGGAGTAGCCGCCGCTCGAACGCAGTGGCGGGACTTTCGGAACGGAGAACTTGCCCTTCGGGGGAACGGACATCGCAGAATCCCTGGTGTGTGCACAGATGTATGCACGGGTTGAACAGGGTCCGCGCTGCCCGAGGGCAGGTTCGCGCGCATCTCGCGCGACGGACAAGGACTTAGAGAGAACAAAAACTGGAGCGGGTGAAGAGATTCGAACTCTCGACCCTCACGTTGGCAACGTGATGCTCTACCACTGAGCTACACCCGCACCAGAGAGCGCCGTTCGCCACTTCCACCACGCCGTTTTTCGGCTAGGTTCTGCGGCGAACGAGGGCGCACAGTCGTATGGATTCGACCCTTGGATGTCAAGAGTTCCAACCAGGTTCTCGGGCCTGACCCCGGCCTCTCCCACCCCGTGCCCCGTATGGTCGACCCGACCCCCGCGACCTTCTCGGCGCTGCTGACCGAACAGGTCGCGCCGCGCGGCGAACGGCTGTTCCTGCCGCGCCGTCGGGCCAACAGCGCCGAGCCGATCACCTTCGGCCGGCTCGCCGCGGACGTCGACGCGCTGGCGGCGGCCCTGCTCGACGTCGGCATCCGGCGCGGCGACCGCGTCGGCCTGATCGCCGAGAACCGCTACGAGTGGCTCCTGGTGGACCAGGCGCTGGCGAGCATCGGCGCCGCGGACGTGCCGCGTGGCGTCGACACGTCGCCGCGCGAGATGCACTTCATCCTCGCGCACAGCGGCTGCAAGGTCGCGTTCGTCGACGACGACCGGGTTGCGCGCGACCTGCTCGACGCGACCGCCGAGATGCCGCAGCTCGAGCGCGTGGTCGTGATGCAGGACCGCACCGACGCGATCGGCGCCGAGTCGCTCGGCGCGCTGCTGGCGCGCGGCCGCGAACGGCTGGCCGGCGGTGACGCGGCGCTGCGCGCGGCGCGGGCTGCCGTGCAGCCGGGCGACCTGCTGACGATCGTCTACACCAGCGGCACGACCGCCGAACCGAAGGGCGTGATGCTGTCGCACGCCAACGTGCTGGCGAACGTGCAGATGGTCGTCGAGGTGCTGCACATCACCGCCGAAGACGCGTTCCTCTCGGTGCTGCCGGCGTGGCACATGTACGAACGCATCATGGACTACCTGGCGCTCGCCACCGGCGCGCAGCTGGTCTACACCGACCGCCGCCGCATCAAGGAAGACCTCAAGGAGGTGCAGCCGACGGTGTTCGCAGCCGTGCCGCGCATCTGGGAGATGCTGCACGACGGCATCGTCGGCCACGCGCAGAAGCTGCCGGGCCTCAAGGGCAAGCTGCTGCGCCAGGGACTGCACCTGAGCCGGGTCGTCGGCGGACGCCGTGGCCACCTCGGCCAGCGGCTCGCCCACCGCGGGCTGCGCGCCGTCGTGCTGAAGCGCGTGCTCGAGGCGTTCGGCGGCCGGCTGCGGCTGTGCGTCAGCGGCGGCGGCGCCCTGCCGCGCCACGTCGACGAGACGCTGCTCGGCATCGGCCTGCCGCTGCTGAACGGCTACGGTCTGACCGAGACGAGCCCGGTCGCCTCCGTTCGCCTGCTGCACCGCAACGCCCCCGGCCACATCGGCCCGCCCCTGCCGCGCACGACGATCGAGGCGCGGCGCGAAGACGGCCGCCGCTGCGGCGTCGGCGAGACCGGCGTGCTGTGGGTCCGCGGCCCGCAGGTGATGAGCGGCTACTACGCGAACCCGCGCAAGACCGCCGAGGTGCTGGCTGCCGACGGCTGGTTCAACACGGGCGACCTCGGCCACGTCGACGCCGCCGGCCACGTCTGGATCACCGGCCGCGCCAAGGACACGATCGTGCTCGCCGGCGGCGAGAACGTCGAACCGGAGCCGGTCGAGACGGTCATCAAGACGTCACCGCTGATCGACCAGGCTGTCTGCGTCGGTCAGGACCAGAAGGTGCTCGGCGCGCTGCTGGTGCCGATGGCCGAGACGCTCGAACGCCAGGTGCCGCGCAATCGCTGGGACGAGCGCGACGGGCTGCTGCACGGCAAGGACGTCCACGCGCTATTGCGCCGCGAACTCGATCGGCTGCTGGTGCGCGACAATGGCCTCCGGCCCTGCGACCGCGTGGCGACGTTCCGGGTGCTGGCCCAACCGCTGTCGCCGGAGAACGGTCTGCTGACGCAGACCCTGAAGGTCCGGCGCCACGTCGTGCAGAGCCGGTTCGCGGCGGTGATCACGGCGATGTTCGCGTGAGCCCGGGCGCTGCGGCCAGCGGCAGCGGCCGCGGCAGACCTTCGGCATCGGCCGGGCCGAGCGCCGCCAGCAGCGCCGCCAGCCAGTCGCCGGCGCGCTCGCAGGCGGTCGCGAGCGACTCGCCACGCGCGAGGCGCGCCGCGATCGCGCTCGCCAGCGCGCAGCCGGTGCCGCGCACCGGCCCCACCGCCTGCCGCGGCCGCGCGAACGTGCGCAGCGCCGTCGGCGTGTGCAGTTCGTCGCCGGCGGTCGCGCCCTCGCCATGGCCACCCTTGCGCAGCACGGCGCGGCAGCCGGTGGCGAGCAGGCGCGCAACATCGCCGTCGGCCAACGCCGCGGCCTCGGGCACGTTCGGCAGCGCGAGCGCGGCCAACGGCAGCAGCAGTTCGCGGTAGGCGGCGGCGAGATCGGCGACCACGGCGAAGCCGCCAGCGGTGGCCGACAACACGGGATCGACCAGCACCGGCACCGTGCCAGCGAGCGGGCGTAGCGTCGCGGCGACCGCGCGGACCACGTCCGGCGACGCGAGCATGCCGACCTTGATCGCGGCCAGCTGCCCTTCGCCGCAGGCGGCGGCGAATGCTGCGGCGAACGCTTCGCGCGCGACCACGGCGAAGCCGCCGAAGCCATGGCGATTCTGGTGCGTCAGCACGGTCGCGACCGGCAGCGGCTGGCAGCCGTGCATGGCGACAACCGCCGCATCCACCGACAGGCCGGCGCCGCCCGAAGGGTCGAGCCCGCCGAGCAGCAGCACGCGCGGCGCCGCGATCGACGTCACTGCACCTGCACGAACTGGGTCACCACCAGCCGTCCGGCGATCGAGACGACAAGCTCCTGCGTGCCGACCGGCTGGTCCGCGGCGACGTGCAGCGTCAGCTCACGCGGCGTCAGACAGCCGACCGTCAGCGCCCGGCCACCGATCGACGCATCGACGGTCGCGCCGTGCGGGAACACGCCGCGCACCGTCATCCACGCATCGCGCTGCACCGCGGCCGGCACGGTGAACACCTGCGGCCGCCCCAGCAGCGCGGCGCGCATCGCCGCGACGTCCGCGGCCGTCCAGACGCCATCGCCGTCGCAATCCGCGGCGTCGGCCGCGCTGCCCGACTGCGCGCAGGCTCGCCGCACGTCGACGACCGAGACCGCGCCGTCGCCGTCGAGATCGCCGGGCACCACGCCGAGCACCAGGCTCGAGCCTTCGACGCGACCCGAGCCATCGACGCGCACCTCCGGGCCACCGGCGGCGCCATCGCCGAGCAGCGTCCAGGCGTCGGCATCGACGATCGCGCAGGCGACTTCGGCGGTCGCGCCGCTCGGATCGGCGCTGACGTCGGCGACCACGCGCAGCGTCGCGAACGCGCCGATCGGCAGCACCGCGCCGGCCAGCGACACTTCGATCTCCTGGTCGTCGTCGACCAGCGCGACCGGTCCGGCGACTTCGGCTTCCGCGGTGCCCGGCGGCGTCGTCACCGCAAAGCGCACGTGCAACGGGCCGACCAGCGCGGGGGTCGCCCCGCGGCCGGCGACCAGCAGCCGCACGCGCTCGATCGTCAATTCGCGGCCACTGCGGTTCTCGCAGGTGCATTCGAGCAGATCGGTCGTACCCGGCGTGACGAAGGCGACCGCCGCCGGCGTGCTCGGCGTCACGGCGAAGCCGCGGACGAGCGTCGAGGCGAAGTCGAACTTCAACACGATGCCGTCCTCGACGCCGAGCAGCGTCGACGAGAGCGTCGCCGGCGCGATCGGGAAGTTGCTCGAGAAGCACCAACCGCCGACCACCGCGAGCCCGGTCGCATCCAGTGCGACGCTGCCGAACGCTTCCTGCAGGTCGCCACCGAGGTAGGTCGAATAGGCGAGGGTCGGGCCACCGCCGGTGAAGAAGCTGACGAAGCCGTCGAGGCTGCCCGTGCCGAACACGGGCTGCGCCGCGCCGGGCGTGACGGGGAAGCCGACGCCGGCCTCGCCGACCGCGACGATGTCGGTCCCGGACGCCGCGACGCCGCGCACCTTGTCGGGCCCGGCACCGCCGAGCAGCGTCGAGAACACCAGGGACTGGCCGTTGGCGCTGAACTGGCTGACGAATCCGTCCTTGTCGCCACCGAGCACGCGCTGCGGCGCGTTCAGCGTGGTCGGGAAGTTGACCGAGTCGGTGCCGCCGCCGACCCAGACCGTGCCGTTGCTGGCGAGGAACACGGTCTGCGCGGACTCCGCGGCGATGCCGCCGAGGAACGACGACCACGCCGCGCCGGTGCCATTCGCCTGCAGGCGCGTGACGATGGCATCGATGTCGCCGCTGAGCGTCGTCCGGTAGGCGTTGAGCGTCGTCGGGTAGTCGGACGACAGCGTCCAGCCGGCCGTGACGATCTCCCCGTTCGCCGGATCGAGCGCGATGCTCAGCAACTGGTCGGAATAGGAGCCCCCGACGTACGTCGACCAGACCTTGCTCTGCAGGTTCGCCGCGAGCTTGGCGACGAAGCCGTCGGTGTGCGCGCCGGGCACGCCGCCGAACGTCGTCCGCCACGCCCCCGCGGTCACGGGGAAGTCGTACGACGACGTCCAGCCGGCGACGAAGGTGTTGCCGAGCGCGTCGACCGCCACGGCCTCGGCGATGTCGTCGAACACGCCGCCCAGGTAGGTCGACGCGACCAGCGCGTTGCCGGCGGCGGTCAGGCGCACGACGAACCCGTCGCCGATGTCGACGAACGGATTGGCGCCGGCGTAGGACGCCTGCAGCGCGCCCGCGGTCACCGGCAGGTCGTTCGAATGCGTGTAGCCGACCGCGGCCACCGTCAGGCCAGGGCCGAGCGCGATGCCGCGGATCTCCTCGCGATCGCTGCCGCCGAAGTAGGTCGAGAACACCAGCACGGTGCCGCTGTCGTTGAGGCGCGCCAGGAACGCGTCCTGGCCACCCACCGTGCGGAAGGCACCGACCGTGGTCGGGAAGTTCGTCGAACCGGCCCAGCCGCCGACCCAGATGCCGACGCCCGGCTGCCACGCGAGGCCGTTGACGCTGTCCTGCGCGCCGCCGCCGAGGTAGGTCGCCCAGACGATGCCCGGATCGATCGTCGCGGCGCACGCCGGATCGAGATCGTCGGCGGCGAAGCCGTAGCCGTCGTCGCCGTGCAACACGAAGTGGACCGCGAGCGGCCGCCGTCCCTCCGGCCCATCCTGCCACGCGACCGGTGCCTCCTGGACGAGCGTCACCGCCCCGTCCGGTGTCGGCACCGTCGTGCACAGGCGGCCGGCCGCGTCGATCGCGAGCCGTTCGGCGCCTTCGCAGCGGGCCTGGAAGCGCGTCAGGTCGGCGCCCGGCGCGAGCAGCAGGTCGTATTCGAGCGCGCCGCGGCGACCGGCGCCGAGCGAACGCAATTGCACATCGATGCCGGGGTAGACCCCGGCCATGCGCACGCCGGCGTAGGCCGGCACATCGGTGCGCCAGCCCGCGGGATCGTCACCGACGAAGAAGTTGTGCCGACCGTCCAGCTCGGCACCGATCGCGAACTCGGGCTGCGCCGCGGCGACGAACCGCGTCCGCACGACGCCACCGGTGATCTCGGCCGTGGCCGCACCAGGCGCGTCGTGGGCGCCGGCGATGCGGCGCGCGAACCGCAGCGTGAAGCCGTCGTCGGTGACCCAGGCGGCGGTGTCGCCGAGCGTCGCGAAGCGCACCGCCGGGTCCCATTGGCCGAGGTTCGGCACGAACCGCAGTTCGCCGAGCGCCGGCCGGGGGTCGGGCTGCACCCCGGGCTCGGCCACCGCCGGGGCTGCCAAGGCGGCCGCGCCAGCGGCCAGCGATGCCACGCCGGCACTGCGGCCAGGATCGACCGGAGCGTGGACGACGGCAGCGGCGATCGCCAGCAGGGGCGATAGGACGAGCAAGGCCTTCACGGCGCGCAGCATAGGCGAGGAAGGACCAGGCCGTCCATCGGCCCCGCCGCAGCCCCCGATGCGCCGCGCCGCACGCCGCGGAGTGCCCGCGGCACCGCGTCAATCGTCGCGGTTGCCGAGCACGGCGGCGTTGCCGCCGGCGACGCCGAGGCTGCGCAGCACGTTGCGTTCGAGGCGCCGTTCGAGGCGCCGCAGCGTCCGCGAATCCGGCGGGTCGAGAGGGATCGCGCCGCCGGCGACCGAGCCGTGCCCGCCGCAGGTACCCGCTTCGCTCTCCATCGCGTCGCGCAGCAGCCGCCATGCGTCGCCGCCGATCTCGGTGCGGACGGAGACGTAGTAGGAGCTGCCGACCAGGCCGCCGCAGAAGACCACGCGCACCCCTTCCATGCGCAGCAGCAGGTCGGCGACCTCGGCGACCATCTCGGCGCTCGATGTCCGACCCAGCGAGCACAGCGTTACGCCGTCGTAGAGGCGGACCTTGCTGAGCGCGTCCTTCAGCGTCGTGAAGTAGGCGGCCGGCAGGCGCGGGTTCGTGATCGCGACCAGCTTGCGGCGATCGACGAACGGGAACAGGTAGTCGTAGGCGCGGAGGTCCAGGTCGCTGACGTTGCGCGACAGATCCGCGGTATCCGTCTTGATGCCGTAGGCCAGCGCCGTCGCAACCTCGGCGCTCGGCTCGACGCCGGCCGCCATCAGGTGCGCGGTCACCAGCGTGCTGGTCGCGCCGATGTCCGGCTGGACGTCGACGAACGCCGCGTCACCCGAGCGCGCCACGCCGTCCGCACAGACGTGGTGGTCGATGACGATGTCGATGTGGACCTCGGTCGGCACGAAGGTGTGGCCGAAGCCCGGCTGGGTGTCGACCAGCGCGAAGCAGTCGTAGTCGCCGAACTGCACGTCCTCGAGGCGGTCCATGCGGATCGCCAACTCGCGGACCATCGCCTTGTTCTCGGCGCGCAGGATCCGCCCGGTGATCGCGAGGCCGCTCTCGATCCCCATCGCCTTGCGTGCGAACTCCTGCAGACCGACGGCGCCGCCGAGCGAATCCGGGTCGGGGTTGTTGTGCGTCAGCACGAGCAGGCGCCGCCGCCCACGCAGCACGGCGCGCAGCGCATCGGTGCGCGTCCGTTCCCCTTGCGGGAGGTGCTTGGCAAGCGAACTCGGGTTCATGGGGGGCTTGGTAGGGCGGGAGCCGGGCTGCCAACAGCATCGGCGACCTCGCGCGCCTGGCTAGAGGCCGTGCTTGTCGAGGCAGGAACGCATACCTGGCAGTTCGCCCGGGGCAACCGAAGGATCCAATTCCAATACGACCGGCAAGCCGTTCGCGGCTCGCGGTACATAGGTGGCGAGCAGGGCGTAGTCCACCCCACCGGCGCCTGGTGGCAGGTACATCCCGTCTGGCGATGCGTCGCCTAAGCTCATTCCTCGCAGACGATTACCAAACGTTTCCAGCCACTCGCCCTGGGCCTGGCCGAGGACCTGCTCGCGGCGCGCCGCAACGGCGGCGTCGTGCCAGTAGCCGAGCCTCAGCCCACCGAGGTCCTCGAAGATGTCCTGCAGCCCGGTGAGGTCGCCGACCGACAGCAGGCTCCGACCCGTAGTGAGGCAAAACTCCACATCCGGGAACCGCCGTGCCAACCCGAACAGTTCGCGGCAGGCCTGGTCGACGGCCGCGTTCCGCCCGTTCTTGCGCCGCGCGAGCAGCGCGTCGGCCCGGTCCTTCGTCCAACCGTAGCGCGACTCACCGAGGTCGTCGCAAGCGACCTCGCCGAGCACCGGCACGATCCCCGGCTCGACGACGACGCGCGGCTGACCGAGGGTGCGGGCGATCGCCACGGCCTGGGCGACCGCCTGCCAGGCCATCGCGCGCTCCCCTTCCTTGGCGGAGGCCAGCCCGCGCGTCGGCGACACCTCGGCAAACGCGCTACCCGAGCGGACCGCGCCGAACGACGAGGGCAGGTCGACGGCCGCGGCGCGCACGGCGACCCAGTCGATGGGCCGCGGCCCGGGCGAAGCGGCAATTCCGGCGAACCGAGCTTCGAGCGTCCACACCAGCAGGCGGCGTGGATCGCTCGGCCCGTGCACGCTGGCCCAGGCCGAACCGAGAAATCTCTTCACCTGCATGGGGAGGCTTTGGGGCCGCCGGCGGCGGCGTTAGTGTGCGAAGCTGGCATGCGCATGCGCCAACGTAGCGGAGAACCCCCGATGAGCAGAAGCCTCGCCCTCGCATCTCTCCTTTCCCTTGCCTGCATCGCCGGTTGTACGGCGCAGGAAGAGAAGCGCGACCTGCAGAACAGCGTCCAACAGCTGCAGCAGCGGCTGGAGCGGATGGACGAGTACCTGCGCTCGCTGCAGAACGGCCAGGTCCAGCAGGACAAGCAGCGCACGTTGGCCATCCAGGAGGCGCAGCAGGAGTCGGTGCGCTTGCGCGACCAGCTCGCCCAGCGCGAACGCGACCTGCAGCTCAAGCTGCAGGACAGCGAGCATCGCCGCGCCGAGCTCGAACAGGCGAGCGGCCAGCAGCGCGCCGCGCTCGAGCAGCAGATGACGATGCTGCGCGCGGACATGGACAAGCGCCAGCACGAGTTCAGCGCCCAGCTCGAGCGCCTGCGCAAGGAGCAGGACGAGGCCATGGAGCGCACCCGCCGCGAGGCGCAGCAGCGGCTGGCCCAGCAGAACGAGCAGACGGAGCGCACGACGCAGGATGCGCGCCGCGCCGCCAAGGAGGCGAGCGACCGCGAGCAGGCCCTGGCGCGCGAGCGCGACCAGATGCGCGCCCGTCTGGTCGATTTCGAGCGCACCAGCAAGGAGCTGACGGACCGCGCCGCGCAGGCCGAGAAGGCGCAGAAGCTGGCCGCCGAGCGCGCCGAGCAGCTGGCGAAGACCGGTCAGGCCAAGGCGGACGAGATGTCCGCCAAGCTCGACAAGGAACTAGCCAAGGCCCGTGAGCAGAACCAGCAGCTCGAACTCGAGAAGCGCAAGCTGCAGGAAGCAGTCGCGAACCGGGACCAGCAGATCCGCGGCGAGGTCGGCGCGTTGACGCAGCTGCGCAGCGAACGGCAGGAAGTCGAGAAGCTCCGCGATTCGGTGCAGAAGGCCGTGCGCGAGGCGCGCGAGCGCGGCGCCAAGGACGACGAGCAACGCAACGACGAACTGACACAGCTGCGCCAGGCCAACCGGGAGCTGCGGGTCAGGTCGCAGCGGCTCGAGAACCAGCTCGCGACGCTGCAGAAGCAACTCGCCGCCGCCGCGGACGACGATGAGGACGAGGACGGCGACGACGCGCCTGCCGCCAGGCAGGTGCGGGTGCGGACGGTCGACGGGCCGACGCTCGCCCTGCCGATGCCGCAGCCGGCGCCGGCGATGCCACCGATGGCCGCACCCGCGGCGCCCGTCGCGCCCGCGGCGCCCGCGGCCCCGGAGGCCGCGC
>CAYMRG010000155.1:0-10264 GCA_964392555.1 uncultured candidatus Brocadiaceae bacterium | reverse complement strand
CGCGGCCGAGGCGCCTGGCGAACGGCAGTTCGATGCTCTGGACGGGGGGGGTGCTCACGCCCCGATCATGCCACGCCATCGAGGCGATGGAAGCACGATCGGTCGTTCAGTTGGGCTGCTGGCGGACGCCCACACCCAGGTTCAGTTCGGGCGTGTTGTTGCTGCGCGTCTCGACGAAGTCGTCGACGAAGAACAGCGCCTGGTAGCTGCGGTCGATCGCCGCGAACCAGGTCTCGTTGGTGCCGCTGATCGACACCGTCATGCCGCCCTCGGAGTTCAGCGTGTAGGTGCCTACGTAGCTGAAGTCGATGCCCTGCGACCCGACCGCATCGAGGCGGAACGCCCCCTGCGCCGACAGCGTCACGACGCCGACGAACGCGTCCGAGCCCGAGTTGGTCGGGTTGACGAACAGCGTGTGGCCACCGACCAGGAACGTGCCGGCGACGCGGACCGGATCGATCTGCGGGCCCTGCGCGTCGAACTTGCGGACCAGGAACGCCATGCCGGCCTCGCCGTCCGATTCGTCCGCGTCGAGCGCGTAGACGACCTCGTCGGTCGCCGCCGCGAGCATCACGCGGCTGTCGGCGCTCTGCCCCGCCAACGTGTAGTTCAGGGTCAGGTTGCAGGTGCCGTCGCCGGTGCCGCCGGTCAGCAGGTTCTGGATCGAACCGCCGAACTGCACGGCGCTGGTCATCTGCGTGCCGGTGCCGTTGATCGTGCGCAGCGTGCCCGGCGTTCCCTGCGGGTCGGCGCTGATCACGAGCCCGCCATAGGCCGCGCGGCCGACGTTGTTCGGCGCCAGCACCGTCTGGTCGAAGATCGTGTGCAGCGACAGCACGTGCCACGAACCGGCGAGCTCGACGGTGCCGTTGACGATCCGCGTGCCGTAGTAGAGCCCGACCGACTGCGAGTCGACCGACGACACCCGATCGGTGAAGCAGTAGGTGCCGGCGCTGGTGCCGAGCCCGTAGCCGCCGCGGAACAGGTAGGTCGCCGTGCGATTCACGCCGCTGACGTAGATCGACAGATCGCCTTCGGTCGCGATCGCATAACGGTCGGCGGTCGACGTGCCGGAGCTGCGCGTGATCGTGTAGGTGCTGTCCTCGAACAGGTTCAGCGTGCCGCGGTCGGTGAACACCGCGTTCGCCGGCACCGGGAACTGGCCGAACCCCGGCAAGGAACGGAAGCCGAACATGTGGTGGCTGGCCGCGATCTTCACCTCGCTCTGCGGGGTCGATTGCGTGCCGCCATTGGCGCAGGCGCCGAGCGGAAGCAGCCCGCAGCCGATCAGGAGCGTGGCGCTGGAGAAGGCACCGCAGTGCCGGCTTGGGGATCGGTGGGAGTGCAAGGTGACGCAGTCTACCGCCGTCCGCGGCCACCGCGACAAGCACCGCCGCTTCTCGGGGGATGCCCGACGCCGGCGAAGGCGCACGCTCGGCCCGAGCGCGCCGATTTCGTGTCCTGCTAGTGTGGTGCGCCTGGTAGATGGGGCATTATCCGGGATGCGGCGGCGTTCGTCGCAAGGCGCTGCGACGAAGGCATGTTCCAAACATCCTGTCGAGGAGCAGCAACGCCGCGACGGACGTCGACGAGCCCGCAGAATGCCCCAGTATCGGACGCACCACACTAGGAAGGCGACCCGAAGCGCGGCTAGTCTCTGCCGCCCATGCGGTCTCGGGCATGGCAATGGCAGTCGGCATGGGTCGCAGTCCTCAGCGCGGGCTGTGCGACGCGGCCCAGCTATCGCGGTCCCTTGCCGGAGCGCAACCAGCACCCGGCCCAGCAGCTGGTCGTGCACCTGTCGCCCGCGCCGGTGGCGAGCCTTCCCGCCGGCGAATCGGTCGCCCGCCTGCAGGCCAGCTACTCGAGCCTGTGGCTGACCGGCAGTTCGCCGCTCGGCAGCATCCCGAGCCGGAGCTACCGCATGGACGGCGAGTACTTGCGGACCGAAGCCATGCTGCGGATCGGCCTCGGCCGGAACGTCGAGTTGGCGGCCGCCGTGCCGTTCGCGCACACAACGGGCGGTTTCCTCGACGGCTTCATCATCGGCTACCACGACCTGCTCGGGTTCCCCGACCAGCACCGTGACCAGGAGCCGCGCGATCGGTTCGAGGTCGGCGCGACCCGCGGCGGGACGACGGTCTGGGGCATCGAACGCAGCGGCTTCGAACTGCTCGACGTGCCGGTCGACCTCAAGTGGACCGTGATCCAGCCGCAGGCCGGGCAACCGGGTATCGCGCTGCGCTGTGGCGTCGAACTGCCGCTCGGCGACGACGAACGTGGCTACGGCAGCGGCGGGCTCGACTCGACCCTCGGCGTCCTGGTCGGCTACCGACTCGGCGACGTCGACCTGACCGGCCACGCGCAACACGCGTTCGCGAGCACGCCGGACCAGGCCAGGCACGCCGGGTTCTCGTTCGCCGACGTCACGTCGCTCGGTCTCGCCGCCGAGGTGCCGGTGCTCGACGGCCTCACCGGGCTGTGCCAGATCGAGTGGGAGACCTCGACGCTGCGGCGGCTCGACCTGCCGGCGGTGTCGCGCAACCAACTGCTGCTCTGGATCGGTGGCCGGGTCGACGTCGCCGCGGACTGGGCGATCGAAGTGGCCCTCGGCGAGGACCTGGCGTCCCTGGTGTCGCCAGACTTCACGGCGACGCTGGCGATGGTGTGGCTGTGAGGTTCCCGCTGCGGCGCTCCCCCGTCGTGCTTTACATAACATATCTTATCGGAAGTTGAGCAGGATGGGCGGGACGAGCGAATCGAAGCCGGTCGCCTGGCGCACGGCCTGGCCGTTCGCGGCACTCGCCGGTCGCCGGCCCCTCGTCCTGCAACTCGCGCTGGCGATCCTCCAGGCGCTGCTGCCGGTCGCCGGCCTGGTCGCGATGCAACGCCTGATCGATGCGGTCGCCGCGGGCCTCGCCGGCCGCACCGCCGCCGACGCCGCCATCGCCGCCGCCACGTCGGCGACCTTGCTCGCCGCGGCCGTAGCACTGCTCGGCGGCCTGGTCCGCGGCCTGGTCGCCGTCGTCGGCGAAGCGCACGGCCGCGCGCTCGCCGATGCGGCGCTGACCCGCGTGCAGACGCACGCCAGCCGCGTCGCGCTCGCCGCGTTCGACCGGCCGCGGTTCCACGACCTGCTGCAGCGCGCCAGCACCGAAGCCGGCCAGCGGCCGCAACGGTTCGTCCAGGACGCGATCGCGACCGCAGTCGCTGGCGTCGGCCTGCTGGTCATGGTCGCGCTGCTCGGCCAGGTGTCCTGGTGGCTGCCGATGCTGGTCGCCCTGGCCGGCGTGCCGCTCGCCTGGACCCGTCGCCGCCACGCCCGGCTGCGCGCCGCCTGGCACGACGAACACGTCGCCGACCAGCGCGACGCGGCCTATGCGGGCGCGGTCCTGACCGGTCGGGCGACCGCCAAGGACCTGCGCGTGCTCGGCGGCGCCGGCGCCTGGCTGGCGCGCGCGGCGACCTTGCGGGCGGGGTTGCGGCACAGCCTGCACCGTCTGGCCGTCCGCCGCAGCCGCGACGAGTTGCTGGTCCACGCGCTGGCCAGCATCGGCCTGTTCGCGGCCTACTGGTGGCTCGCGCGGGCGGCGCTGGCAGGGGAGCTGACGGTCGGCACGCTGGTGCTGCAGGCCCAGGCCGCGCAGCGCACGCAGAACGGCGTGCGCGACCTGCTCGCGGCCCTGGCGGGGGAGCACGAACACCGGCTGCTGCTGCGGCCGCTGGTGGAGTTCCTGGCGTGGCCCGTGGCGACGGTGGCGACTCCCCCGCCCGTGGCTCCCCCGCCGGGCCCGCTCGCGCTCGCCGCGACGGACGTCGCGTTCCGCTACCCCGAGGCGCCGCGCGACGCGCTGCGCGCGTTGACGTTCGCGATCGCCGCCGGCGAACACATCGCGATCGTCGGCCCGAACGGTTCGGGCAAGTCGACCCTGTTGAAGCTGCTGGCGCAGCTCTACGCGCCGAGCGCGGGCAGCCTCGCCGCCAACGGCGTCGATCTGGCGCGGGTCGCGGCCGAAGAGCACCGCGCCCGGCTGTCGGTGCTGCTGCAGGACGCCGCGCTGTTCGAGCTGTCGATCCGCGACAACCTCGGCAACGGCCCCGGCGAACCGCCCGACGACGCCACCTGCTGGCGCGCGCTGACGGCAGTCGGCCTCGCCGACCGCGTCCGCGCCCTGCCGAACGGCCTCGCCACGCCGTGTTCGCGGCGCCTGGCCGGCGGCGTCGACTGGAGCGTCGGCGAAGCGCGCCGGCTGGTGCTGGCGCGCGCGCTGGCGCAGCCCGCCGACCTGCGGTTGCTCGACGAACCGTTCCTGGCGCTCGACGGCGCGCAGGCGACCGCCCTGGCGCAGCAGCTCGCCGCCCGTTCGCCGCGCGCGACGCTGGTGGTCGTCGACCACCACCCGGCCGCGCTGCTCGGCGTCGACCGCGTGTTCGTCCTCGAGCACGGCGCACTGGTCGCCGCCGGAACGCCGGCCGCGGTCGCGGCGCAGCATCCAGGGTTCCGGGCGCTGTTTCCGTCGCTCGGCGGCGGTGGTTGAGGCGCAGAGAACGGCGTGCCACGGCGACCGCACCGTCGCTATGGTTGCGGCCTGTCCGCGCCCGACGCGCACCCACCCCCCGCCCGGAGTCCTCGGCGTGCCCCGCACCGTCCGCCTCGTCGTCCTCCTGTTGTTCGGCCTCGTCGGCCCGCTGACGCCGTGGCCGGCGCTGCGCGCCCAGGAGGGCACCGCCGAGCCACCGGCGGCGCAGGAGCCCGGTGGCGAAGCGCCCGCGGCCGCCGGCGCGGCGGCGAAACCAGACCGCCCCGGCATTCCGGTCGACGACCTGCTGGTGCACACCCACTGCGCGCGCTGCCACGCGCTCGACAGCCGGCTGCACATGACGCGCATCTCGTACGTGCGCAAGTCGCCCGAGGGCTGGGCGGAGACGATCAAGCGGATGGGCCGTCTGCACGGCCTGCAGCTCTCGGCCGGCGATGCGAAGCAGCTCGTGCGGTCGCTGGCCAACTCGCACGGACTCGCGCGCAGCGAAGCCGAGCGCGGCCTCTACGAGAGCGAACGGCGCGTGCACTGGTCCGAGGAGGACCGCGACCAGGACTTCCGCCGCGCCTGCGCCGAATGCCACACGCTGGGCCGCGTGCTGCTGCAGCAGCGCGATGCCGAGGAGTGGCAGCTGCTGCGCGCGACGCACGTCGCGATGTTCCCGCTGGCGCGCGGCCAGATGGGCGGCGGCCCGCCCGACGACGAGCGGCGCAACCGCTTCGGCGGTGGCGGTCCGGGTAGTGGCGGTTCGGGCGGTGGCGCAGGCGGTGGCAACGCGGCTGCTGGCGCGCCGGCCGGTCAGGGGGCTGGCGGCGGCGCGCGCGGTGGCCGCACCGGCCGCGGTGGCCCAGGCGGCGGCGGTGGCGGCGGCGACGCGGGCGAAGGCCCGACCGGCAGCGTCGGCGACCGCGTGCTGCAGAAGCTCGCCGCCGACCAGCCGCTGTTCACCCCCGCGTGGGATGCATGGGCGAAGAACCGCCGCGAGGTGCCGCTGGCCGGCACCTGGACGGTGACGGGCCACGAGACCGGTCGCGGCGACCTGTTCGGCACCGTGGTGCTGCAGCGCGTCGACGCCGACGAGTACGACGTCGAGTGGACCCTCGCCTGCACCGACGGCACCCGCATCCACCGCACCGGCAAGGGCCTGCTCTACGCCGGCTACTCGTGGCGCGGCCGCAGCAGCGACGACGGTCCGACGCCGGTGACGTGGCGCGAAGTGCTCCTGCTCGACGACGCGTGGCAGACGTTCCGCGGCCGGTTGTTCACCGGCGCCTACGACGAGCTCGGCGTCGACCTGACGCTGCACCGCGACCAGGGCCGACCGCGCGTGCTCGCGCTCGGCAACGCGGCGCTCGAAGTGCCGCGCACCGGCCACCGCCTCGACGTCTACGGCGAGGCCTTCCCCGCGACGCTCACGGCCGACGACTTCTTCGTCGGTGCCGGCCTCCCCGTGACCGCGGTCGAACGCGACTCGGAGCGCCATGCCGTGCTGGTGGTCGACGTCGCGCCGGGCACCGAGCTCGGCACGCGCACCGTCGCGTTCCGCAGCGAGTCGCAGGGCCAACCGGTGACGCTCTACGACACCGTCGACTACATCCGCATCCGGCCGCTGCAGGGCCTCGCCCGCGTCGGCGGCGTCAACCACCCCAAGCAGCGCGAGCGCTTCGAAGCCTACGCGGTGCACCGCGGCAAGGATGGCAAGCCGTACACCGACGACGACGTCGACCTGTTCCAGGTGCGGCCGAGCTGGGCGCTGGCCGAGTTCGCGGTCCGCGACGAGGACGACGACGTCCAGTTCGTCGGCTCGATCGACGCCGCGACCGGCGAGTTCACACCGAACGTCGACGGCCCGAACCTGCAACGCAAGTGGCAGGCGAACAACGTCGGCGACGTGTTCGTCACGGCAACCATCGAACTCGAGGTGCCGGTGCGGCCGAAGCCGCCGGTGAAGCCACAGCCGCCGCCGCCGCCGCAAGCACCACCGAAGCCCGGCGAGGATCCACCCGTCGCCGAACCGGCGACCCCACCACCGGCCGAACCGGCCGACGAACCGCCCACCGGCCCGTTGCCGCGCGCGCGCCGGACGTTCTTCGCCCGCAGCCACCTGCTGGTCACCGTGCCGCTCTACGTGCGCTGGAACGCGCTCGACTGGGAGGATCGCTAGTGCTGCTGCGCAGCGTGCTGCATCGGCGGTTCCGCAGCGATGCGGGCGACGAGTTCGTCTACGTCGCCAACTCGGCGGCGATCCTCGCCCTCGATCCGCTGGCCAGCGCGACCGTCGCCGCATTCGCCGACGCCGACGGCCGCGACGACGCAACGTGGCTCGCCGACCAGGCCGACCGCGACGCCGCCACCGCCACGCTGCACGACCTGATCGACCTCGGCGTGATCCGCCCGGTCGACGAGGCGCCGGTGCCGCGCGCGACGCTGCCGCCGATGCCGTTCCCGCTGGCGACGCTGGTGTTGAACGTCACCAACCGCTGCAACCTGTCGTGCACCTACTGCTACGAGTACGGCGCCGACCGCGTCGCCGACGACGCCGCGGCCGGCCGACCGAAGATGGACGATGCGACGGCGCGCCAGGCGATCGACTTCCTGCTGCGCAGCAGCGCCGACCGACCGCAGGTGTCGATCACGTTCTTCGGCGGCGAGACGCTGCTGAACTTCCCGGCGATCCGCGCCGCGGTCGAGTACGCCGAGGAGCGCGCGCGGCAGGCCCGCAAGCGCGTCCACTACTCGCTGACGACCAACGCGACGCTGCTGACCGAGGACGTCGTCGACTTCCTGACCCAGCACCGCTTCGGCATCACGGTGTCGATCGACGGCGATCGCGACCAGCAGGACCGCCACCGCACGTTCCAGAAGGGCGTCGGCAGTTTCGACGTCATCGCGCCGCGCATCCGCCACCTGCTGGCGACCAACCGCGCGCGCGGCGGCCGCGCGATCGGCGCGCGCGTCACGCTGACGCACGGCGCCGCGCCGGTGCCCGAGACGTTCCGCTTCCTGACCGGTGAGCTCGGCTTCGACGAGGTCGGCTTCGCGCCGGTGACGGCCGGCCTCGGCCGCGCCTACGCGCTCGGCGAACTCGGCTACGAACGGCTGCTGCGCGAGTTCGGCGAGCTGGCCGAGGACTACGTCGCCGCCGCGTTGCGCGGCGAGCGGCTCGGCTTCGCCAACCTCGACGACCTGCTGCGCGAGCTGCACCAGGGTGTGCAGAAGGCGCACCCGTGCGGCGCCGGCCTCGGCCTGCTCGGCGTCTCGACCGAAGGCGAACTCGGCCTCTGCCATCGCTTCGTCGAGTCGCGCAGCCACGGCGTCGGCTCGCTCGCCGCGGGCATCGACGAAGGCGCGCGCAGCGCGTTCCTCGAGCGTGCGCACGTCGACCGCAAGCCCGACTGCCAGGCCTGCTTCGCCCGGCCGCTGTGCGCCGGCGGCTGCTACCACGAGGCGCACGTCCGCTACGGCGACGCGACGCGCGCCAACCTGCACTACTGCGAATGGATCCGCGGCTTCGTCGACCTCGGCCTGCGCTGCTACGGTCGCATCCTGAGCCGCAACCCCCAGTTCTTCGCGAGGTTCGCTGCGTCATGACCCGCTCCCCCGATCCGGCCGCTCCCCGACCCCGACCACGCATCGTGCCGTGCAACCACAAGGCGCGGCAGCTCGCGGCGATGGTGCTGGCGCGCCGCGGCGACGCCCGCGCGCTGACGCAGGACCCGCCGCCGACGCAGTATCCGTTCGGCTGCACGACGATCTTCGCGCCCGGCTGGGAGGTCGACTCCGGCAACGGCACGCACGGCCTCTGCCAGCCGATCGAGCGCGACCTCTACGACTGCTACCACACGTGCTACTGGCCGGCCCAGGTCCCGGACGGCGTCACCAACGCGCCGAAGTGGACCGCGTCGTGCGGCGCGCCGATGCAGGACTGGCAATCGATCGACCTGGTGTTCCCATGACGGCTCTGCCACGGCTCACGCGGCTGCTGCTCGCGGTGTCGGCGTCGTTCGCCGCGCCCTGGCTGGGGGCGCAGGAACCGCAGCCGCCGGTGCCAGCCCCGGCTCCTGCTCCGACCCCTGCGCCGGTGCCTGCGCCGGTGCCCGTCCCCGACCCCACCCCACCACCGGCGGCGGCGACCCAGGAGCCGCAGGGCGGCGAACGCCCGGGCCCGGGCGGCGCCCGCGGCCCGCGTCGGCGCGGCCCAGGCGGGCCGGAGCAGGAACTGACCGAACTGCCCGAGTTCACGCCGGTCGCCGCGCCGCCGCTGAGCGGTCTGCAGGGCAAGCAGTCGTTCTGGTTCACGATGTATCCGGACTTCGTCGTGCAGTTCGATCCGGTGACCGACACGGTCACGAAGCAGATCGAGCTGAAGCACGGCCTGTTCTGGAGCACGCAGCTGACGCACGATCGCCAGCGCCTGCTGGTCGTCACCGGGCAGCAGCAGACGATCGAGGTCGTCGATCTCGCCACCGGCACCGTCGCGGCCGAGCACGAGTTCCACGAGGACGGCTTCGTGCTCCGCATCCGGCAGATCCGCGAATGCCCGGGCGGCGTGCACTGGCTGGTGCAGACCGATCGCGTCAAGAAGGAGGTCGACCGCTACTCGTTCGAGCCGCCGCTGTGGCTGCTCTACGACTCGGCGAACCACAAGGTCGTGCGCAAGGCCCGCCGTTTGCCCGAAGCGCTCGACCGCGCCCGCCTCGCCGCCGATGGCACGCAATGGCTGGCGCAGGACAAGGACGGCAACCTGACGTTCCTCGACGCGCGGACCTGCCGCGAGGTCGGCCGGATCGCGCTCGACACGCCGCGCTTCTTCGGCGCCGGCACGCTGCGCCTGACCGGCACCGACCTGCTCGACCGGCGCGACCCGAACCGCGCGCTGATGGTGTTCACCAGCACCGACCCGGTCGAATCGCGGCGCACGACCTGGGGCACGGTCGAACTCGACCTGGCGAACAAGACGATCGGCGCGGTGCAGGAATGGGGTCCGAGCCAGAACACCTGGGGCCTGCGGGTCGCCTACAAGAAGCGCATCGCCGCGGCGATGGGCGGCGGCTTCGGCCGCGACGACAGCAAGACGCGGCTGCTGCTCTACGACCTCACGACCGGCCGCAAGCTGGTCGAGCGCGAGCATGAGTTGCGGCCACGCCGCTCGCTGGTGGCGATCTCGCCGGAGGCCGACAAGGTCTACATCGGCACGGCCGGCAGCGACTTCGAGGTGTTCGACGACCAGCTGCAGCGGCTCAAGACGGTCGAGCTGCCGGGCGAGATCGTCGGCACCATCCACGTCGTCGACGGATGACGACGCGCATCGTCGTCGTCGACAGCGGCGTCGATGCGGGCCATCCGGCATTGCGCGGCGTCACCGTGCACCGCGGGCCGGCGTTCGACGCCGATGGCGTCGCCCAGCCGCCGGCCGGCGAACCGGATCTGCTCGGCCACGGCACCGCGGTCGCAGCCACGATCGCCCGCGGTGCCGCCGACGCCGTCCCGTTCGAGCTGCACGAGCTGCGCGTCTTCGAACGGCACCCGACCTGCGACTTCACCGCGGTGCTGGCCGCCCTCCGCCATGCGCTGACGCTGCGCCCCGCGCTGGTCAACCTCAGCCTCGGCACGACGTCGCTGCGGCACCGCGAAGCGCTGCAGCGCCTGGTCGCCGACGCCACCGCGCAGGGCACGCGGCTGGTCGCGCCGGCGAGCTACGGCGGGCTGCCGTGCGACCCCGG
>CAYMRG010000154.1:0-10274 GCA_964392555.1 uncultured candidatus Brocadiaceae bacterium | reverse complement strand
AGCGGCAGGTCCGGCCGGTCGCGCGCGACGTCGGGGCGCTTGCCGACGCGGTCGCGGAACTGGTCGCAGAGCGCGTCCTTGACGACCAGCACCGGGTAGCGCGTGTCGTTGGCGAAGCTGTCCTTGACCGAGCCGTCGATCGCGATCGTCTGCAGGTGGGTGATGCTGCGCGACCAGTCGACGGTGCCGGCGAGCGCGTAGAGGTCGTCGCGGTCGGTGACGCGGCCGCGCGCGAGCTCTTCCTGGACGCGGATCGCGACGCGCGACCACAGGCAGACGCGGTAGGCGACGGCGGCGTCGCCGACGAACGAGCACGCGCCGCGCCGCAGCGCGACGTCGGCGGCGCCGAGCCGCCGCAGCTCCTGCGCCAGCGGTTCTTCGAGGCCGAGCGTGCAGGCGGCGTAGTAGGTGGCGGCGCTCATGCTTCGGCCTGCGGGGCGCCGGGGCCGGCGGCGCGCGCGAAATCGTCGGCGAAGCACGCCAGCGCGCCGAGCACCGGCGCGGCGGCCATCTCGATCAGCGAGCAGAAGCCCTTCCGGCGCGAGAACTCGGCCAGCTTGCGGATCTTCTCGTCGTAGCCGGGGCCCTTGCCGGCCTGCACGGCCTTGAGGATGTGCACGAACTGGTTGGTCTCCATGCGGCATGGCGGGCACTGGCCGCACTGCTCCTTCATGAAGAACTCGGCAATGCCGATCGTCATCGCGACGGTGTCGGTCGCGGTGTCGACGAGCCGCACGCCGCCGCAGCCGGGCGAGCTGCCGAGCGGGCGCAGCGTCTCGTAGGCGATCGGCACGTCGAGGTGCTCGGCGAGCAGGAAGCCGCACGACATCGCCGGCAGGATCGCGCGCAGCACGCGGCCGTCGCGCAGGCCGCCGCCGCAGCCTTCGATCAGCGTGCGGAACGTCGCGCCGAACGGCAGCTCGTAGACGCCGGGGCGTTGCACCGTGTCCGGCAACGTGAACAGCAGCGTGCCCTTGCTCTCGGCGGTGCCGATCGCGGCGAACGCGGCGCCGCCGTGGCGCGCGATCCACGCGACGTGGGCGAGCGTCTCGACGTTGTTGACGGTCGTCGGCTTGCCGAACAGCCCGGCCTCGCCGGGGAACGGCGGCTTCTTGCGCGGCTTGGCCGGCTGGCCCTCGATCGCGGCGAGCGCCGCGGTCTCCTCGCCGGCGACGTAGGTCGGCGGGCCGGCGTGCAGCGCGATGTCGACGTGCAGCAATCCGGCGGCGCGCAGTTCGGCGAGCGCCTGCTCGGCGCTGCGGCGCGGGCCGTGCATGTCCTCGATCAGGTAGAGCCACGCGCGCGACGCGCCGGTCGCCAGCGCGGCGAGCTGCAGGCCTTCGAGCACCGCGTGCGGGTGGTGTTCGACCAGGTGGCGGTCCTTGTTGCTGCCGGGTTCGTGCTCGCCGCCGTTGGCGACGACGAACTTCTGGTCGGCGGTGGCCGCAGCCGCCAGCTGCCACTTGCGCGCGGTCGGGAACGCCGCGCCGCCGCGGCCGCGCAGCTGCGCCGTCGCGACCTCGCCGCGCAGCCAGTCGGGCGCCGCGGCGCGCGCCTTGGCCAGGCCTTCGTAGCCGCCGCGGGCGCGGTATTCGGCCAGCGTCTCCGGGGTCGACGCGGCGCGTTCGGGCAACAGCAGATGGGGGTGCACGGGGCGGATGGTAGGCGGGTTGCCCGGCTCTTCCACCTCGAACCGCCCGGCGTGCGAACGGCCCAGCCCGACTGCGCAGATCGGCCGAGCCGGCCTGGGTTCGGTGGCCGAGCGCGACGGTTGCGCCGATGTGGTCCGCTGTAGCTGGAGGCATTTGCCATGGCCAGCCGTCCTTCGTCCCGTTCGATCTCCTACGCGCGGGCGCGCCGCGCGGCGCGCACCTGGGTCGATCCCTACCACCCCTCGGGCAAGCCGTACCCGGCCGTCTGCCCCAACTGCCACGCCACCGAGTGGCAGGGCCGCTGGCGCTGGGACGAGCCCGCGCCCGACCTGGCTCCGGTGCTGTGCCCGGCCTGCGAACGCATCCGCGACGGTGTCGCGGCGCACGTGCTCGAACTGCGCGGCAACCTGCAGCCGTGGTGGAACGAGGTTCGCGGCATGATCGGCAACGTCGAACGCGCCGAGGTGCAGGAGCACCCGATGGAGCGCGTCATGAAGCTGCAGGTCGGCGACGACCACGTGATCGTGCCGACGACCGGTCTGCACGTCGCCCGCCGGATCGTCGCGGCGCTGGTGCGCCGCTTCCGCCGGCGCGTGCGGCTCTCGTTCGGCGAGCAGACGACGACGATCGAGTGGCTGTGAGGCTCGGCCCGAGCTGACGGTGCGGCGCACGAGCGATGCGATTCGCCCTGGTCGCTCGCGCCCGCCGCGGCCGCTGCGTTCATCGCGTGCGGCCGGACTTCCCGCCGGCGGCGGGGGCCGTGTACGTGCCTCCCGCCGGGCGAATCCGTATCATGTCGCCCCCGATCTGCCGCCCATCGGCGGCTGCGCAAGACTGACATGCAACCATTCTCCGTCCTCCAAGTCGTCGCCGCCGTCGTTGCGTTCGGCGCAGTCCTTCCCCACTCCGCCAGCCGGCCCGACGAGGGCATGTGGCCCTTCGACAGCCTGCCGCTGCAGCAGCTCAAAGAGAAGTACGGCTTCGAGCCGACCGCCGAGTGGCTCGACCACGTCCGCCTCGGCTCGGTGCGCTTCGACACCGGCGGTTCGGGCTCGTTCGTCTCCAAGAACGGCCTGGTGATGACCAACCACCACGTCGCGCTCGAGACGCTGCAGAAGATCTCGACCGAGGAGAAGGACTGGGTCAAGGACGGCTTCAGCTCGCGCGAGTACGGCTCGGAGGTCGCGGGCAAGGACCTGACGCTGCGCCAGCTGATCGAGGTCAAGGACGTCACCGCCGAGGTCATGGCGGCGAAGAAGCCGGTCGAGGAGGACGCCGAGGGCAACGCCTGGCGCGAGAAGTTCGAAGCGATGTGCGCCGCGATCACCGATCCGTCGAAGCACATCGTCGCCGATCCGGTCACGCTCTACGACGGCAACCAGTTCCGCATCTACGTCTACCACGTCTACGACGACGTGCGCGTCGTGTTCGCGCCGGAGAAGCAGGTCGCGTTCTTCGGCGGTGACTGGGACAACTTCACCTACCCGCGCTACGACCTCGACTGCGCGTTCTTCCGCGTCTACGAGGATGGCAAGCCGGTCGACTCGTCGAAGTGGTACTTCCCATGGAACGATCAGGGCGCCAAGACCGACGAGCTGATCTTCGTCTCGGGCCACCCGGGCAACACCGAACGCTCGCTGACCTACGAGGAGATGGTGTTCCACCGCGACGTGCAGGCGCCGGCGATCGTCAACGGGCTGCACCGCATCTGCGACACGCTGAAGAAGCAGATGGACGCGGATCCGAAGAAGGCGTTCGCGCTGCGCGACCAGTACTTCGGCATGGCCAACTCGCTGAAGGCCTACGAGGGTCACCTCGCCGGTCTGCGCGACGCCGCGATGCTGCAGAAGATCAAGGAGCGTGACGAGGAGCTGATCGCCAAGTCGGGCAAGCCCGAGGTCAAGGAGGCGTTCGCCTTCATCGCCGGCGAGATGGGCAAGCTGACGGAGAAGTACTCGCAGAAGCGCGCGAACATGCAGCGCATGATGCAGGACGGGCAGCGCGTCATGGAGCGCGTCTGTCACGACGCCAAGGCGACGATCAACAAGGCGCGCTTCGACGTCTACGGCACCGCCAACTACCCGGACGCGACGTTCACGCTGCGTCTGGCCTACGGCACCGTCAAGGGCTACGAGGCCGGCACGACGCAGGTCGCGCCGAAGACGACGTTCTGGGGCCTCTACGAGCGCAACGCCGGCATGGACAACCAGGAGCCCTTCAACCTGCCGAAGAAGTGGCTCGACGCGAAGTCGAAGATCAACCTCGACACGCCGATCAACTTCGTCTGCACGGCGGACATCATCGGCGGCAACTCGGGCAGCCCGATCCTGAACCGCAACGCCGAGGTCGTCGGCCTCGTGTTCGACGGCAACATCGAGTCGCTGCCGGGCAACTACTGGTTCGACGAGCGCGTCAACCGCTGCGTCGGCGTGCACTCGGCCGGCATGATCGAGGCGATCGAGAAGGTCTACGGCGAAGCGGACCTGGTGAAGGAGCTGCGCGGCAAGTGATGCCGCGCGCGCCGCTCGCCGGTCACTTCTTGATACCGGTCACTTCTTGATACCGGTCACTTCTTGATGCCGGTCACTTCTTGATGACCGGCGAGCTGGCGGCGAGTTCGCTCCAGAAGGCGGACTCCCAGTAGGCCTCGAGCGCCTGCAGCTTCTCCTCGTCGTCGCCTTCGCGGCGTGCGACACCGAGCTGGTAGGCGATGCGTGCCGCGACCGGCACGAAGCCGACCGCCTGCTTGGCGCGCGCAGCCGCCTCGCGGGCCAGCTTGCGCGCGAGATCGAGCTGCGCCGACAGCGCCTTGCGGCTGGTCAGCGTGAACGTGCCCGCCTCGTCGGTCTGGCCGCCGAGCGAATAGTACTTGTTGACCAGCGACGCGCCTTTCAGGAACGCCAGCGAGCCGGCGGCGAGCCGCAGCATGTTGGTCTCGTTCTTCTGGCCGCTGACGCCCTCGGCGATCGACACCGCGCGCATCGCGAGCAGGTAGTCGTTGTCCTTCGCAGCGAGGCGGTTCTGGGCCGTCTGCTTGTCGATGCCGGCTTCGCGCGCCGCGTCCTCGAGGGTCAGCGACTCGAGGTACTTCAGCACCGCTCCGGCCGCCGACGCGTAGGCGGCCGCGAACTTGCCGATCGTCTCGGGGGCGATCGGCGCGGTCTGGCCTTCCTCGTTGCCGAAGTCCTTCTGGTCGCCGGCGACGTCGAGCATGGTCTTGGCGATGCTGTAGTAGACGATCGGCTGGTAGAGCTGCTCGAGCAGCTGATCCGCCTGCTCCTGCTTCAGCTCGCCCTTCTTCTGCAATTCGAGCAGCTTGTCGGCCTGGTCGACGGCGCCGTCGGCGAGCGACGTGAAGGCGTCGGCGATGACCGCCGAGTGGTAGGAGCGCAGCGTGTTGATCTGGCCGCCGCCGGTCGTGCGCTTGGCCGCGAGTTCGGCCTCGCCGAGCGTTGCGCTGAGCTGACCCTTGACGGTCGCCGCGGCCTGGACCTGCGCGATCAGGTCCTGCATGTCGCCGGCGGCCGCGGACTTCAGGAAGCGCGCGGTGTCCTTGGTGATGCCGGCCAGCACCGCGGCCTGGACGTAGCCTTCGTAGGCGGACGCGAGGAAGTCGCTGCGCTCGAACTCCTGGGCCTTCTTGTAGGCCGCGTCGGCCTGGTTGGCGATCGGCATGATGCGTTGCCCGAGCTCGCCGAGCCCGCGCGAATACGAGCCGAGGTTGGCGATCTCGGTCTTGAGCCGCGCGGTCCACTTCTCGTTCTTGGTGCGCAGCCGCGCCGACGTCTCGCTGTCGAGCTCCATTTCGCTCTCGCCGGCCTCGCTGGGCCGTGGCAACTTGTCGTCGGTCAGGAACTCGTAGGCCTCGAAGATGTCGTGGATCTCGCGGACCTCGAGGCCGTACTCCTTGCCGGCGTCGAACAGGTCGACCATGCGGCCGTTGCGCAGGTCCTGGTGGTTGCGCGCACCCATCGGGAAGCCGAAGCGCTTGACGCCGTCCTTCGACGCACCCTCCATCTTCTGCACGATGCCGCCGACCGGGCCGGCCGAGCCGTCGGGGTTGATCGTGCCGGTCATCGTCGTGTCGGCGCGCGGCGTCTTGCCGCGCAGCAGCGCGACCATCGTCGCGGTCATCAGCATGCCGGCCGACGGGCCGTCGATGTGGCCGCTGGTGCCGACCAGGAACTCGTAGTTGGTCAGGTCCTTGCCGGTCACCTGGCAGCTGCTGAACGCGGCGAGCCACGCGGCCGTGCGCCACTGGTTGCCGGCGCCGCTGGCGAATTCCTCGGTCGTGCCGACCGACGCGCGACCCTTCGGGTTCGGCGAGATGCGGACCGACGTCGGCGAGGTGCCGCCGCTGGCCTGCGGGCCGAGCGGGCCGCGGAACCAGACCGCGCGGACCGTCGCCTCGGTCGGCTTCGTGATCATCTCCTTACCGCCACCGGTGCTCGCGACGGCGTTGCCGCCGCCCGCGCCCGTGCCGGTGCCGCCGCCACCCGTGTCGTTGCCCTTGCCGCGCAGCATGAAGAACAGGCCGGCGGCGATCGCCACGGCGACCGCGCCGAGCAGCAGCGTCTGCTTCTGCTTCGCCGGCATCGGCTGCGTCGGCCGCACCGGCGTCACCGGGTTCGGCGACGGCTGCACCGGCCGCGGCTGCACGGCCGTGCCGACCTTGACCTGCGTGCCCGAGCCGACCGGCTTCGGCATCACCAGCGTGCCGGCGGGGGCGACACCCTTGACCTCGACCAGCTCGATGGTCGTGCCGCCCATCGTGTAGGCAGTGCCGGGCTGCATCGGCTCGGCCGTCACCTTGCGCGTGCCGCACCAGGTGCCGTTGGTGCTGCCGACGTCGCGCAGCGTCACGACGCCATCGGCGAACGCGATCTCGGCGTGCCGGCCCGACGTGCCGGGGTCGTGCAGCGCGAGGTCGCCGGCGTCGCGGCCGACGGCGACGGTCGCGCGAGCGAATTCGAGGACTTGGGGAGCCTGCTGGGGACGCGTGACGCGCAGGACGAACGAGGGTTGGTTCATGAGAGTGCGGAACGGGCCCGGAGCCCGCCCGGACGGTATTGCCCGAAAGAACCGCGTTGTGACGGCGGTGTTGCGACGAAACGACGGCTGCATTCTGCCGCGGCGCACGTCGCCGCGCATCGGCCGAGAAGCGGAGGTCGCGGTCGCAACGGCGGAACCGGTCGGTAGACTTCTTGCCCGCCGCCCGTGCAGACCTTCACCGACATCGTCCGCCACCGGTTCATCCTGCAGAACCTGGTGGCCAAGAACCTCAAGGCGCTCTACCGCAACATGGCGCTCGGGTTCTTCTGGTCGATCCTGAACCCGCTGGTGATGGCGGTGGTGCTGACCGCGGTCCAGCTGCGGTTCTTCCACCAGCAGAGCGACTGGCCGAGCACGTTCCTCTGCGCGCTGATCCCGTACAACTTCTTCGCCTACTGCCTGTCGGGCTGTGCCTACTCGGTGGTCGGCAACGCCAGCTTGGTGACGAAGGTGCGGTTCCCGCGGCAGATCCTGCCGGTGTCGGTGATCGTCACCAACCTCGTGCACTTCGCGATCCAGTCGACGCTGGTCGTCGCGGCGCTGGTGTTCTTCGGCCCGCAGCACTCCGTGGTCGGCTGGCAGCTGCTGTGGCTGCCGGTGATCGTCGGCCTCAACGTGCTGCTCGCGCTCGGCGTCGGCCTGCTGGTCGCCGGCGCGAACGTCGTTTACCGCGACGTGCAGTACATCGTCGAATCGGTGATGACCGTGATGTTCTGGCTGTGCCCGCTGGTCTACGACGCCGGCGCGCAGCTGCTCGAGAACGGCCAGCGCACGTGGGTCTACTGGGTCTACTTCCTCAACCCGCTGTCGGGGCTGCTCGATTCCTACCGCCGCGTGCTCTACCACGCGACCGCGCCCGACACCGGCGTGCTGGCGCTGTGCGTGCTGGTGACGACGCTGTTCGGCGTCTGGGGCGTGCGCAGCTTCTGGAAGCACGAACACCGCTTCGCCGACCTGCTCTGATGGCCACCGCGATCCGTTTCACCGGCGTCGGCAAGCGCTACATGGTCGCGCACCAGCGGCCGTTCCTGGCCAAGGAGCTGCTGCGCATGGTGCTGCAGCGGCCGAGCCAGCGGAACGAGTTCTGGGCGCTGCGCGACGTCAGCTTCACGATCGAGCAGGGTGAATCGGTGGCGATCCTCGGCACCAACGGCTCGGGGAAGAGCACGACGCTGGCGCTGGTCGCGCAGACGACGCGGCCGACCGAGGGCACGGTCGAGGTCAACGGCCGGCTCGGGCCGCTGCTGGAACTCGGCGCCGGCTTCCATCCGGACCTGACCGGCTACGAGAACGTCTACCTCAACGCCTCGCTGCTCGGCCTGTCGCGGCGCGAGGTCGACGGCCTGCTCGGCCGGATCATCGACTACTCGGGCATCGGCGACTTCATCGACGCGCCGATCCAGACCTACTCCACCGGCATGAAGGCGCGGCTCGGCTTCGCCGTGATCGCGCACATCGATCCGGACGTGCTGCTGCTCGACGAGGTGCTGTCGGTCGGCGACGGCCAGTTCGCGCACAAGTGCGAGGCGACGATCCGCGGCTTCAAGAAGGCGGGAAAGACGCTGTGCTTCGTCTCGCACAGCCCGTCGCAGGTGCTCGCGCTGTGCGAACGCGCGATCTGGCTGCACCAGGGCCGCGTGCAGAGGATCGGCGCCGCGGCGTCGGTGTGCGAGGCCTACCAGCGCTTCCTCGACAGCGGCGTGGTCGAGGCGCCGGCGGAGGCGTCGGCGTGATCGGCGACTCGCTGCGCGCCGAGGACGCGGTGCTGTGGCTCCACCTCGCGGCGGCGACCGGCCCGGTGACCGTGGTGGCCGATCCGGCGCCGACGTGGGCCGCGCGCCTGCCGCGGTTCGCCGCGACGCGCACGCCGGAGCAGGCGAGCGCCGCGCCGGTGCGCGGCATCCTGGTCGTGCTGGCGGGTCGCGACCGCGTGCCGCCGGAGCTGCTCGCGCGCTGGGTGGCCGAGGCCGACCAGGTGATCCGGCCGCACGGCGCCGGCTGGCAGCGGGTCGTGCCGCAGGCCGGCGGCGGTCGCGGCGCGTTCGCGAGGCTGCTCGACCGCGTGCCGCTGCTGGCGAACCGTCGCGGCGTGCAGGTGCTGCGGCCGCCGTTCCGTCACGACGGCGGCGTCTGCTGGTGGGCTTCGCTCGGCGCGCTGGCGAACCCGCCGGCCGACGCGGACCGCCACCTCGTGCTGTTCGAGGACGACGAGCCGTTGCCGCTGCCGGACGCGATCCACGACGACATCCGCCAGCAGGGCGGCGGTCGCTACAGCATCTGGGAACGCGGCGTCTACTTCGCGGCCAGCGATGGCAGCGACCCGACGCGCAACGGCCGGCGCTACGAGGTGCGCAGCGTGCCGAAGCGCCGCCCCGATCGCGACCTCGGCGCCGGCATCGTCGGCGAGGAGGCGTTCGCGCAGGCGTTCGTCGCCGCGGCGCAGCGACGCGACGGCCGGCCGGGCCCGGGGCGCCGCGTCATGCTGTTCCTGACCTCGCTGGGGCCGGGCGGCGCCGAGCGGCAGTTCTGCAACCTGGCGAAGGGGCTGGTCGCGCGCGGCCATGAGGTCGCGGTGTGTTCGCTGGACGGCTTCGCCGGCGCGAGCGGGCACTACCTGCCGCTGCTCGAGGGCAGCGGCGTGCAGGTGATCGACGCGCTGCACGCGGCGCCCGGGTTCGTGCCGTCGCGCCACCTCGAGCTGGTCGCGGCGCTGCCCGACCAGTTCCGCGGCGAGGCGTGGCGCGTGCTGTCGCACGTCGCGACGTTCGCGCCCGACGTGCTGCACTGCGCGCTCGACAAGCCGAACCTGCTCGGCGCGGTCGCCGGCGTGCTCGCCGACGTGCCGCGCATCGTGCTGTCGCTGCGCAACGTCAACCCGACGCACTTCCCGCACCTCGACGTGCCGTGGTTCCGCCGCTGGTACCTGCTCGCGTCGCAGGTGCCGGGACTCGTGCTGTCGGCCAATTCGCGCGCCGGCGGCGTGGACTACGCGGCCTGGCTCGGGCTGCCGGCCGAACGCGTGGCGATCGTCCACAACGGTCTCGATGCGGCGGCGGTGCGCGTGCCGAGCGCCGACGAGGTGCAGGCGCTGCGCGCCGAGCTGGGGATCGCGGCCGGTGCGCCGGTCGTCGCCGGCGTGTTCCGGCTGTCGTCGGAGAAGCGCCCCGAGCTGTGGCTCGCGACGATCGCGCGGCTGCGGCAACGCTTCCCGTCGCTGGTCGCGGTGCACGTCGGCAGCGGCGTGCTCGCCGACGAGGTGGCGCGCGAGGTCGCCCGCGCCGGCCTCGGCGACTGCGTGCGGCTGCTCGGCCGCCACGCCGAACCACCTCTGGTGCTCGCCGCCGCCGACCTGCTGCTGCTGGTGTCGACGTTCGAAGGCATCCCCAACGTCGCGCTCGAGACGCAGTGGCTCGGCCGACCGGTCGTCTGCACGGCGGCCGGCGGCAGCGTCGAGGCGGTGCGCGACGGCGAGACCGGCTACGTCGTCGGCGAGCCCGCGGCCGCGCCGCTCGCCGAGGCCTGCGCGCGGCTGCTCGGCGATCGCGCGCTGGCGGCGCGCTTCGGCGCGGC
>CAYMRG010000153.1:0-10278 GCA_964392555.1 uncultured candidatus Brocadiaceae bacterium | reverse complement strand
CGGGCGCGTTCGGCGCCAACGGCATCGCGGGCACGCGCGTCGATGCGAGTGCGCACGACGTCGCGATCGAAGTGCTCGCCGGCGGCTCGTGGTTGCCGGCGCGGGTCGCGACCAGCGCCACCGCGGTGGCCGGCGGCGTCACCGATGTCGGCGACCTCCTGCTCGACACGGTGCCGGCGGGCAACCTGCGCGTGCTGCAGCTCGAACGCGGTGCGGCCATCGTCAAGCGCAAGAGCGCGATCGGTTCGGCGAACGGCGACTTCGCCTCGGTCACGACCGGCGACGCCGACGGCTTCTCGCTGTTCGAGGACGTGCCGGCGGGCTGGTTCGGCTTCGACGAAGGGCGACCGATCGACCGCGAACGGCTCTACCTGACCAGCGCCGAACTCGGCTACCTGCCGCTGGGCACGCGCTGGATCGACGTCTACCAGCACTTCGAGCGACGCAGCTGGTACGTCGGTGCCCGCAGCACGCGGGCGCTCGTCATCGACGCGTTCGGCGGCGGCCTCGTGCGCCGCGCCCGGCTCGTCCGCGGCGCGGTGCCGGGCGAGGGCTACGTCGGCGAATCGACGGACAACGCGCCGTTCCTGGTGCCGCGCGACTTCAGCGGCCGCGCCACCGCCGTGCTCGATTCGCAGCGCGACGGCCTGCACGTCGTCGATGCGTTCACGGTGCACCTGCCGAACGCCCAGCGCATCGAGCTGCCGGTGCAGCGCGCGCTGCGCGGGTCGCTCGCGGCGTTCGATCGCCACGGCATCGTCGCCGGCACGTTGCTCGGCGCCGACCCCGCGCGCGACCAGCGCGTGCTCAGCAGCCGCTACGGCGACGCCCAGGACTTCTGGACCGAGGTCGTCGAGCGCGGGATCACGGTGCGGCGGCTGCCGGTCGACGTCGATCCGGCGACCACGCACGGCGCGTTCCGCGTCGGCGTGGCGGCTGCCGGCGGCAACCTCGCGGCGACCGAGACCAGCACGAGCGCGGGGGTCAGGACGCTGCATCGGGTCGCGATCGCGGCCGACGTCCGACCGAGCGAAGGCGAAGTGCAGACGCGCGACCTGTCGCTCGACCTCGCCGCCACCGCGACCTTCGAGGCGCCGGGTGCGCTCGTCGGCATCGATCCGCGGATCGACCTCGATGCGATGACGTTCGCGCTGGGCCTGCAGCAGCCGTCGGGGCGCGTCGTCGACGTCGCGCGCGGCATCGGCGGCAACCACGCCCAGCCGATCGGCACCGGCGACCTGCGCTTCGACCTGCCGGCGTTGACCGGTGACCTCGCCGACCATCGCTGGTTGCTGGTGCTGCACGGCACGGCCGTCGACGGCGGCGACGCGCTCGGCTACGACGCGCTGCTGACGCTGCCGCGCGCGGCCGACGGCCTGCCGGCGGCGGACTTCCGCTTCCCGCAGTTCCCGGACGTACAGGCGCCGACCGCCGGCGCGCACGTCCCGGTCGGCGGCTTCACGGTCCAGTACACGCTGCCGGCCGACGCCCTCTACGGCACGATCGAGCTGCGCCGCGAGGTCGCCGGCGAGCTGCGGTCGTGGCACGTGGTGGTGCCGCCGACGACGACCGAGTTCACGTTCGTCACGCTGCCGCCCGAGATCGCCAGCTCGCCGCTGCAGTCCGGTGACTACGAGCTGACGGTAAGTGCACATCGCGCGCTCGGCGGCCCGCTGGTCGGCTCGCCGACGGCCTACATCGACCTGACGAGTTACTGGTATTCGATCGGCACCGTCGAGCGCGGCGTCGACGCCGTGACGCGTCGGACGTTCACGATCACGGTCGATTGATGCGCGGCACCGCGGTCGCCCTGGGTCTGCTGGCGTCGGCGGGTTGCGTCGGTCGGGCGGCGCCGCCGAGCGTCGAGGCGCAGCTCGAGGCGGCCGTGGCCGCGCTCGGCGAAGGGCGCGTCGAACTCGCCGGCGAGACGATCGCGCGGGCGCGCGCGCAGGATCCGCTGCACATCGCGGCGGCGCAATGGAGCTCGGTGATGGCGGAGCTGCTGTGGCGGGACGACGAGGCGGTGCTCGAACAGACCGCGGCCGTGCGCAACGCGCGTGTCGCCGGCGTCGACGCCGCGACCAACGCGGACCTGCGCGGTCGCCTCGGCGATCTGCTGTTCCAGGTCGGGCGCTGGGGCGAATGCTCGCTGCCGCTGGCGGTCGGCGCGACCGGCGACGCGGCGCGCCGCCGCGGGGCGTTCGCGGCGATCTCGCACGGGCTGCCGTTCGTGCGCAAGCTGACCGGACCGCTGCTGACCGAGCAGCGGCTGCTGCCCGGCGACGCGCCGGAGTTCGTCTGCGCGGCGAACGGTCGCCAGCGGCCGTTCGCGATCGACACCGGCACCTCGGTGACGACGGTCGCGCGGTCGCTGGCCGACGAACTCGAAGTGCGCGACCGCCGCCAGGCCGGTACGGCCGTCGATGGTGCGGGTCACGACCTGCCGGTCGAGGTCGGCGTGCTGCCGCAGTTCGCGGTCGGCGACGTCGAGGTCGGCAGCATCCCCGCGCTGATCGTCGACGACGCGTCGCTCGGCCTCGGCGACCTGCACGGCGGCCCCGAACGGGTGCCGCGCGGCGTGCTGGGCCTCGACCTGCTGGCCGCGTTCCGTCTGACGCTCGACGCCGAGCGCCAGAGCGTCGTGCTGGAGCTGCCGCGCGGCCTGCCGGAAGGTGAATCGGTGCAGTGCGTGCGCGCCGAAGGGCGCTGCCTCGTGCCGGTGTTCATCGAGGGCCAGCGCCTGTGGTTCGTGCTCGACACGGGCGCGAGCCATTCGAGCCTGACGCCCGCCGGCGTCACGGCGGTGCCGGGCGGCGCCGAACGGGCGACGCCGTCCTACCGCCGCGTGCGAACGGTCGGCGGCACGATCGTCGCCGTGCGCGAAGTGCGCGACCTGGTGCTGCGGACGGGCGAAGCGCGCTTCCTCGGCGTCACGCTGCCGGTGGTGCCGCGCGGCGCTCCCGGCCTGTTCCCGGTGCACGGCGTCCTCGGCGTCGACCTGCTGAGTCGCTGCACCGTGACCCTGGACCGCGGCCGCGCCAGCCTGCGCGCGCTGCGCTGACGCGCCGGCTACGCTACGGCATCGACCGAGCGATGAACCCGACGCCCTTGCCCCCCGACGGCCTCACCGATCTGCTCGCCGACGGTCTCGCCTCGCTCGACGCGCGCGACCGGCTCGCATCGCCAAATCGCGCGATGCGCGAACTGCTCGCCGCCGCGGCCGCTGCGGGCGTGCACGCGCCGGATGGCGTCGACCTCGCCGCGCTCGGCGTCGACGAGCCGGCGCGCGCGGCGCTCACCGCCGGCCGGCCCGCGACGCTCGCCTTCGGCGGGCGCGTCTGGCAGCTGCGCATGGCCGAGCTCGGCGGTGGCCGTTGGCTCGTCGCGAGCGAGGTGACCTGGCGCGACACCGCGCTTTCGACCGTGCTGGCGCACCAGCGCGCGCGGCGGCTCGGCGGCATGGCGGCGGCGATCGTGCACGATCTCAGCAACCTGCTGGGCGCGGGGCTCGGGCTGGCGGGCATGCTGCGGCCGTTGGCCCGCGATCCCGCCGATGCGGAGCTGATCGCCGAACTCGAGGCCGGCACGCGCCAGGGGGCGCTGTTGGCCCGCGGCATCGCCCGGCTGCTGTCGCAGCCGGGCCCGCTGCAGCGGCTCGACGTTGCGCCGCTGGTCGCGGGGCTGATGGCGGTGGTCGGCAAGACCGCGGCGATCGCGAAGGTCGAGCTGACCTCGACCGTGGCGCCCGGGGCGCCGGCGCTGTTCGCCGCCGAGGCCGAGGCGCTGCAGGCCCTGCTCGATGGCGTGCTGTTCCTGCTCGATCGCGGTGCGCGGCGGCTGGTCGTGGCCGCTGCGGAGTGCGCCGACGCCGTTCGCGGGCGACCCGCGGTGGCGATCACGCTGACCGCGCAGACGGTCGCGGCCGGCACCGCGTCGGCGGCGCGACGGGTGGTCGAGGTCGACGACGGCTGGACGCTGCGCGACGTGCGGCTGGCCACGGGCGACGCGCTGTTCACGGCTGCCGTGGCGCTCCGGCGCGGCGGCGGCGCGCTGTCGGTGGCCGGCGACGATGGCGAACTGCGCCTCGTCTACGCCTGGCCGGCGCGCTCGGGTTGAGAGCATTCCCTTCGCAGGCCTGAGGCGTCAGGCTTCTCGAAGCGCGCTCGGGGGGAGGGGTGGTTGGCGGCAAGTGCGGGCTAATCGGCGGGCGGGGCGGTGGGCGGCGTCCGCGCGGCCGCGGCGGCGACGCCGTCGAGCAGGCGGCGTTCGCGTTCCTCGTCGAACGGTCGACCGCCGAAGCGCACCTCCTGGTAGGCGAGGAACGCGGCGGCGATCGCCGGGTCGGGGCCGTGGTGAGCCGCCAGGCGCTGGGCGAACGCCTCGAGCGTCTCGCCGCTGGCGCGGGGGCAGCCGATGTCGGCGAGCGCGCGCAGCAGCCGTTGCAGCTGGCGGCGCGCGCCGCGCAGGTGCGGCGTCGCCGCCGGCGCGACGCCGTGGCTGCGCCGGCGCCGTGTCGGCCACAGCGTGGTGGCGATCGCCGCAAGCAGCAGCATGGCGAGCAGCCAGGGTTGGGCGAGGAACGCGAGCGCGGCCGCGAGTCGCTGGCGCAGGCTGGGTTCGTCGTCGCCGGCGTCGATCGGGTCGGTCGGCGTGGCCTCGGCGCGGGATTCGCGCCGGCCACGTTCGGCCGGCGGCGTCGGATCGAAGACCACGTAGCCGCGGCCGGCGAACGGGATCTCGACCCACGCGTGCGCGTGGCGCGAACCGAACGTCCGCGCGGCCGGATCGGCGGGATCGGGATCGCCGCCGTAGAGGCCGACGCCGATGCGGCACGGGATGCCCCGCAGCCGCAGCAGCAGCGCCGTCGCCGAGGCGAAGTGCATGCAGTAGCCGTGGCGATCCTGGTCGGCGAACAGGAAGTCGAGCAGCGCGCGACCGAACGGCCCGGTCGGGTCGCGCAGGTCGTAGCGGCAGCGGCGCGCGAGACCGGCGGCGATCTGCTGCGCGGCTGCGGTCGCGGTGGTGCCGACGCGCCATTCGTCGAGCAGTTCGCCGAACCGCGCGTGGTCGAGATCCGCCGGCAGCGCCAGCAGGCCGAACCGCGCGGCCGCAGGCTCGACCGGCAGGTCGGCGGGCAGCGGCAGGTCCTGCCAGGCGACGGAGTAGGACGGTGAGCCGGGCCCGTTCGGCTGTCGGAGCCATTCGCGCGGCGTGTCGACGAGCAGGCGCCCGAGCCCGCGCAGCTCGGTCGTGCCGGGCGGCGCGAACACGAACTTCAGCGCGTCGGCGTAGCGTTCGATCTCCAACCACTGCGGCGCCGCGCCCGGTTGCGGCTGCCGCAGGCGATGGCCTTCGCCGGGCGAGGGGCTGGTGACGTCGAGCGCGCCCTGCGTCCAGTTGTCGAGGCCCGGCACGGCGAAGAAGCTCGAGCGCAGGTAGAGGTCCGTCGGCAGCCGCCGGCCCGAGGCGGCGCGCACGCGCACCAGGCGGTCGGCCTGCAGATCGAACAACGCGTTGCCGTGGTCGAGGTCGAAGGTGTCGCTGAGGCCGACTCGGCTCGTTGCGCCGCGATCGGCGGCGGCGTGCCGGGGGCCGGTGTCGCGGCTCGGCGACGGCAGCAGCACGAGGCTGCGTTCGAGCGCGAACATCGCCGCGAGGCACGGTGCGACCAGGCCGAGCGACGACGCGAGCAGATCGCGCTGCTCGGCGCGCCGCGTGCGCGGCTGCGGGTCGCGCGCGATGCCGCGCGTCGCCTCGCTGGCGGCGCAGCGTAGCGCGAGGCAGGCGGCGGCGACGAAGCCGCAGGTGATCGGCACGCTGATGTGGTCGAGGATGAACGCGACCAGCAGCACGCAGAAGCTGAGGAACAGCGACAGCGAGCCATCGGAGCCCTGTTGCCGCACCGTGACGTAGGCCAGCGGCGGCAGGATCGTGCACGCCAGCGCCGCCGGTCGCGACATCGGCCCGACCCACTCGAGCGCCAGCCAGCAGGTCGCCGTCTGCAGGACGATCGCGACCAGTCCGGCCTGCCATGGGCGACGCAGCACACCGTGCAGCGCTGCGAGCACCGCCGCCGGCAGCGTGAACGCGATCAGCCAGCCCGGCGGCACCGCGCTGGCCGGCAGGCTGGCCAGCGCCAGCGCGGCGCAGGCCAGCAGCGCGAGCGCGGCGGGCAGGCGGGTCGCGGCGGCAGGTTCGCTCCCGCTCATGCGAGTTCTCCGGTGACGAGCGTCGTGCGGTCGCGCAACGCGGCGTACTCGGGTGCCCCGTGGTTGCCGCCGGCCGGGATCCAGAAGCAATGGGCGAGCCGCTGCATCGCCTCGACCAGTTCGCCCGGCGCCGGCGTGAACGCCGCCGGGCTCGCTTCGGCGAGCAGCGTCAGCAGCTCGGTCTCCTGGGCCGGACCCTGCACGGTCATCGCCGTCGGTTCGGCGTCGAGCAGCAGCACGTGCACGCGCGCCGCGCGTTCGCGCAGCAGGTGCACGAGCGTTGCGCACGCGCCGAGGCTCCATTCGAAACGCGGCTGACCCTGCTGCGTGCGCGCCGGTGCCCGACGCAGATCGAGCACCAGGCCGACGGTCTCCGGCAGGCGGCCGGTCGTGATCCGGCGCACCAGCGTGCCGAGCGCGGCGCTGCGCAGCGCGTGCACGCCGCGGGCGTCCTCGCCGAACTGGTGTTCGCGCAGCGAATGGAACTCCGACCCGGCACCGTGCTGGAAGTGGCGCGGCGCCGCGGTTTCGGCGAGGGCGTGCAGCGTGCGTGCGGCCAGCGGCACGCGCGCCGGCTCGGTGATCAGCGCGGTCGCCACCGGCACCACCGCCCGCGCGCGGAACAGGCCGAGCGGCCACAGCGAGATCAGCTCGAAGACGCGTTCGAGCTGGTGGCTGCGCGTCGGGCTGCAGCAGCGCAGTCGCACCTCGGTCGGTGTGTCGGGCCGCAGCGGCGGCAGCAGCGCGCCGGGTTCCATCCGCATCGTCCGCGGCTCGCTGAGCACGCAGTCGCGCAGCGTGCGCAGGCCGCGGTGCCGGACCGTGACCCGCTCGGTGAACACGGCGCGGGCGCTGGTGCGGCGCGGCGCCAGCTGCAGCTCGGTGTGCTGCAGGCCGCGCGGCTTCAGCACGAAATCGATCAGCAACGGCGCCAGCAGCATCGCCGCGGCGAGCCGCGCGTCGCCGTCGTCGCCGATCCACGCCGCGCCGGTGGCCAGCGCGGCGAGGCACGCCATGACGCGCCCGGCCAGCGTCAGTTCGGTGGTGCTCGTGCGCGTCGCCATCGGGGTGGGCTCGGTCGTCGGCGGTCAGTCCGGCAGCGGCGTCTGCGCGAGGATCTCGTGCAGGATCGCGTCGGGATCGGTGCCGGGCCGCACGCTGAGCCGGTGCGACCAGGTCGGCACCAGCAGGGCGCGCACGTCGTCGGGCACGACGAAGTCGCGGCCGTGCACGTGGGCCCGGGCGCGGCAGGCCCGGTGCAGCGCCTGCGCGCCGCGCGTGCTGACGCCCAGCACCGCGTCGCCGCTGCGCCGCGTCGCCTGCGCCAGCTGGACGACGAACGCGGTCAGCTCGCGGTCGCAGCGCACCGCGTCGACCGCGCGCCGCGCCGCCAGCAGGTCCTCGCGCGCGGCGATCGGCCGCAGTTCCTCGACGAGGCGGTGCCCGTCCTCGCTGGCGACGACGTCGATCTCGTGCTCGAAGTCCGGATAGCCGAGGCGGATCGACAGCAGGAAGCGGTCGAGCTGGTTCTCCGGCAGCGGGTAGGTGCCGGCCGCCGTCAGCGGATTCTGCGTCGCGACGACGAAGAACGGCTCGGGCAGCGCGTGGCTCTCGCGATCGATCGTCACGCGGCGCTCGGCCATGCATTCGAGCAGCGCGGATTGCGTGCGCGGCGGCGTGCGGTTGAGCTCGTCGGCGAGCAGCACCGACGTGAACACCGGCCCCGGCCGGAACGTCAATTCGCCGGTCCGTGGGTGGTAGACCTGCGCGCCGAGGATGTCGCTCGGCAGCAGGTCGGCCGTGCATTGCACGCGCTGGAACGGCAGGTCGAGCGCGCGCGCCAGGCTCTTCGCCAGCAGCGTCTTGCCGACCCCGGGATGGTCCTCGATCAGGATGTGGCCGCCGGCCAACAGGGCGATCACCGCGAATTCGACGGCGTCTTCCTTGCCGCGCAGGCTCTGCCCGACGGCGGCGACGATCTGTTGCGCGAGCTGCGACATGTGGGTGCAGGAGATGCTACCCATGCGGCGCGGCGCGTGGAGCGGGGCCGGCGGCTTCGTGCTTTCCGCCGCCCCCGGCGACCGGCTACCCTCGCCCCGTGAGCAAGAAGAAGCCGATCGTCGCCGTCTTCCAGGTCCGCGGTCACCTGATCGACTCGGGCCTCCTGTCCGACGCCCTCGAGGCCGTCCAGGCGGCCGGGTCGACGTATCGCGTCGCCCGCCTCGAGATCGGCACCCACCGCACCGACGAGAGCCAGCTCGAACTCGAGGTCACGGCCCCCGACGCCAAGACCTTCGAGCGCCTCCGCGCCGACCTCATGTCGCTCGGCCTCAGCGAGACCGACACCCAGGACGCCGTGCTCGGCGTCGTCGACCGCGACGGCACCGCGCCCGAGGACTTCTATTCGTCGACCAACCTGTCGACCGAGGTCCGCCTCGCCGGCGAATGGACACCCGTCGCGCAGCAGCGCATGGATGCCGCGCTCGTCGTCGACCAGGGAACCGTTCGTTGCGTCAAGCTGCGCGATCTCCAGAAGGGTCAGCAGGTCGTCGTCGGCTACACCGGCATCCGCGTCACGCCCCACACGACGCGCAAGCTCCAGGAGGGCAAGTTCGGCTTCATGCAGGGCGGCGCCAGCAGCGAACGCCGCCTCGCCGCGCAGGTCGCCGAGGTCGTCCGCGAGTGGCAGCGCGTTCGCGCGGAGGGCAAGAAGGTGATCCTGGTGGCCGGCCCCGTCGTCGTCCACGTCGGCGCCGCGCCCGTGCTCGCCGCGATCCTCGAGGCCGGCCACGTCGACGGCCTGCTCAGCGGCAATGCGCTCGCCGTGCACGACGTCGAGGTCGCCTGGTACGGCACCAGCCTCGGCATCGAATTGGCCAATGGCCGCCCGGCCGTGCACGGCCACATGCACCACATGCGCGCCATCAACCGCGTTCGCCGCGCCGGCAGCCTCGCCGCAGCCGTCAAGAGCGGCGCATTGAAGAGCGGCATCATGCACGCGTGCATCAAGGCCAAGGTGCCGTTCTGCCTCGCGGGTTCGATCCGCGACGACGGGCCGCTGCCGGACACGCAGATGGACCTGATCGCCGCGCAGGGCGCCTATGCCGAGATCCTCGAGAACGCGGGTCTGGTGGTGATCCTCAGCTCGATGCTGCACGGCATCGGCACCGGCAACATGATCCCGGCCGAGGTCATGACCGTGTGCGTCGACATCCACCCGGCCGTCGTCAGCAAGCTCAGCGACCGCGGCTCGGCGCAGAGCCAGGGGATCGTCACCGACGTCGGCGCGTTCCTGGCGCAATTGGCGGAGCAGTTGTGGGTCGCGGTCGGCAAGGGGTGACGGAGGGTTTGCCGGTGCTTTTCGACGCGAATCGCAAGCCGATGGGATTGGCGTTCGTCAGCTCGCCGACGCGAAGGCGTGCGCGGTGGTCGGCGTGGGGATCCTCGAAGAACTCGGGCTGTGATTCGTGAGCCTCCTTCTGGGTATGGCGGCTGGTGCCGTTCTCGCGGTCCTGGATCTCGAGGCGTTCGGTTTCGGGTGGGGCGGTGCGGTCGGCCTGTTGCACATGTTGGTCGCCCTGGGGGGGCTCGTGCTGTTCGCCATGGGCGTTCTTCGGCTCCAGGTCGCGCTGCGCCGCTACGGCCTTGCGTTGCTGCTCGCCGCGGTGGTCGCCTTCGCATTCTCGGCCATGCTGTGCCGGCGCAAGGTCCGGGCCAGCCGGGCTGCCGGGGATGGCGTCTGTGCGGCGCTCGCGGCGTACCGCGGGAGCGCGGGACACTACCCGTATTCGCTGCAGGAGCTGGTGCCTGCGCTCCTGCCGATGGTGCCCGAGACGAGCATGGGTGTGCTTCGCTCGATTGCCTTCGAGTATCGGCCGATGCCCGAGTCCGACGACTACACCTTGCGCTTCCCGTCTACGTTCTTCTTGACCTGGGCGCGCGGCTCGCGGGGAGACTGGCGATGCGACGACTGATTGCTCACCGGCCGGGCCGCGATGGAATCGTGATGTCTGGGACGTGCTCTGCTGGCAGGCGACCGGGCGAGGGATGCCGGCGTGGACGATGACGT
>CAYMRG010000152.1:7572-10316 GCA_964392555.1 uncultured candidatus Brocadiaceae bacterium | reverse complement strand
GGGCAGCTCCCTGCGTCCTACCCCGGCGCGGCGGAAGCTCGCGCCCCTGACGTCGTCCCAGCCATCATGCGTACCTTCGTCGTCTGCCTGCTCGCGTTCGCTGCCTGCCAGACGCCCGCACCCGACCTTGGCAGCCCGGCCGCCCACGAACTCGGCAGCCTCGGTCAGCCGATGGGCGCCTGGTTGCACCTCGAGGGCGTGCGCGAGACGAGCGGCAAGGTCGGGCCCCATTCGTTCGCCGTCGATCGCGTCGACGGCGCGCCGCTCGCGACACCGATCCACGTCTCCCTCGCGAACCTCGAGTTGCCGAAGGGCGCGCGCTGCGAGGTCGCTGGCTACGAGATCGGCCGATGGATCGGCATCCCGCCCGGTGTCCTCGCCGCCGAGGGAATGCCACCGGCGCAGGCCGCCTGGCAATACGTGCACGAGTTCGTCGTGACCTCGGTGCAGGCTCCGGACGAACTCGTCCGCTCCGCACGCGAACACGGCATCGTCCGACGCTGAGAGGCCGATCGGCAACGAGTCCTCCGGCCCGGACGGCGACCTGGCCTGGCGACCCATGCTCGGGTCGGGCTTCCCCGGCAACGTGGCGCTGCGTCGCGTGCGCAGCGGCCAGGCCCTGCTGTGGACCATCTGTCCGCGCTCGCCGTGGTCGGCGGCGCGGTGGTTCCAAACGCAGAGCCGGCAAGCAGCAAGACCGGGGCCGCGGTGCCTTCGATGCTCAACCGTGACCGGCAGTGGTCGGCACGCAGTCGGGCTCAGAACAACGCGTAGAGGAACGGCGCGATCGCACCGCCGCCCGTTACCAGGGTGACGCCCAGCGCCAGCAAGATCAGCAGGATCGGCAGCAGCCACCATTTGCGGTGGTGGGCCGTGAAGCCCCACAGCTCGTACAGGATGCTGCGCCGGCGCCGCTTGGCGTTGAGGAACTCTCGGCGCGGAGGCTCGTGCATGTCGTGTTCGCGCTCAGTATTGATCGTAATACCTCGCCTTCGAGGCTGGCTGCGAGCGCGGTTGCCAGCAGCTGTCGCCATTCGCCTTGCTTTGGCGCCTGCTGCGGCGCAGCGGGTCGTGCCCCAGGAGCCGAAACACCAGGCCGATCGGCAGCAGAAGGCCGTAGAAAATCGTCAGCAACAGCAGCAGTGACACCACGGTTCGGATCGGCAGTGCCAGCAGGTTCATCGTGAAGTAGACCGGCTGCAGCGATTGCGGCCGCAGCCAGGCCAGCAGACCGAAGATCGCGGCGATCACGGCAAATGCGCCGGCGGCTGCTCCCGCCGTTGCCGGCGTCAAGCGGTACCACAGCACACCGTTCCCCCACCAGGTCCAGCCGGCGAGGACGGCCGCTGCCAGCATCCCGACCAGGCCGAACTGCCGCAGCGTGCGCATCGCCGGATACCACTTCACGACGGCGATCACGGTCGCTCCGTCGCCGCGCGCTTCCTGCCGATCATGTCGAACAGGCCCCCCTCGCGGCCGATCGTGAACATCCACGAGAATTGCGTCAGCAAGCGCGAAGCCCACGTGCCGCGCGGCAGCTCGGCGAACAGCGACTCCGCCGGATCGAGGCGATCGGCGAGACGGACACGCGGCACGCACTGCAGGAAGTCGACCTCGTTCTCGTCGAACCAATCGAGCACCTCGTCGACGCTGTGCCGCGACTCGTGAGGATGTGCGTACTGGTCGAGATACCAGCTGCGCGCCTTGGCATCGTCACGCGCCAGCTCGCGCAGCACCGGGTCGAGGACGGCCGAATCGCCGCGGCGAAGGCGGAACCAGAGGCGACGGAGCATCGTCGGCAATCGGCCGTAGCGGTTGTACAGGCCGCAGACCAGATAGCCGCCCGGTCGCAGGTGGCGCAGGATCGAACGCAACCCTCGGCGTGGGTCCGGTGTGTGGTGCAGCACGCCCTTGCAGATGACCAGATCGAACGCCTGCGGCAGCAACGGCAAGTCGAACAGATCGGCATGCAGGAAGCTGCAGTCGCGGAGGCCGTGCCGCTCGGCGAACGCACTGGCCAGCCGCAGCGACGCGAGCGACATGTCGACCGCAACCACCGCGCGGCCGCCGAGCGACAAGAACGCGCCGAGCTGCCCCGTGCCGCAGCCGACCTCGAGCACGCGCGCGCCGATCGGGATCTGGCGGTCCAGCATGGCTGCGTAGACGCTGCGCGAGGCGCGCGCGAGCAGGTCGCCGACCGATTCGAACCCGTGGTAGTTCGGGAACGGGTGCTGTTCGTAGAAGCGACGGACGCGCGCGCCGACATCGTCATCGGGCTCCGGACCCGCTGGCGGTACGGTGCCAAGGTTGCCGAGGATGCCGTCGGTGATCGGCAAGTCGCGCGCGCAACCGGAGCAGCGCAGGCCGGCCGCGGTGCGCACGAGCCGCGGCTGCCGGCAACCCGGGCAGACGACGAAGGCCTCGACGACTTCCTGCTGCCATGGCAGGCACGGCAGCTCGCGCTCGATGCCGAGCAGGTCGGACGGAGCGGCGTCAGACATCGGAGTCGGAGCCGAAGGCCGTGCCAGGCGCAGTCCACTGGTGCCAAGGCGTCGCGATGCGTTCGCTCCGACCGAGGTGCAGGCCGCGCTGCGCCTGTTTGTGCAGCACGCATCGACCGAGCACCAGCAGGTCCATGCCGGTGCGCAAGAAACAGCCGTAGGCATCCAAGGGTGTGCACACGATCGGTTCGCCGCGCACGTTGAACGACGTGTTGACGAGCAGCGGGCAGCCGGTTTGGCGAT
>CAYMRG010000152.1:0-7562 GCA_964392555.1 uncultured candidatus Brocadiaceae bacterium | reverse complement strand
GGAATCGTGGGTTCTCGTCGGCGGTGACGGTCTGGACGCGCGCCGACATGTCGACATGGGTCACGGCGGGGATCGTCGAACGCGTCTCGGCCAGCCGCCCGAAGCCGGTGGCGCGGCCCTCGCCGTCGGTGCGCCGCTCGCCAGCAGCCACGGGCGCCACCAACGTCATGTACGGGCTCGCGTGGTCGAGCTCGAAGTAGCGAGCGCACTCGGTCGCCAGCACCGCCGGCGCGAACGGCCGAAAGCCCTCACGGAATTTGATCTTCTGGTTGATCCGCGACTGCATCTGCGGATTGCGTGGATCGCCGAGGATCGAACGCGAGCCGAGCGCGCGCGGTCCGTATTCCATACGCCCGTTGCACCAGCCCACGACCTTGCCGGCGGCGACGGCCTGCGCCACGGTGCGGTACAACGTCGCCTCGTCCGCGGCGAGCTCGTAAGGGATGCCTCCCGTGTCGAGGATTCGGCAGATCTCGTCGTCGTCGTAAGCGGGCCCCAGCAACGAACCGTTCTGCAGGTCCGCGCCCTCGTCGCCCGCCGCGATCGTGCGCGGGTTGCCGAGCAGCTGGAACCAGATGAACAAGGCCACGCCGAGCGCCCCGCCCGCATCCCCGGCCGCGGGCTGAATCCAGATCCGACGGAACGGTCCCTCCCGGTCGATGCGACCGTTGGCCACACAGTTCAGCGCGACGCCGCCGGCCAGCACCAGGTCCGGCTGCCCGGTGCTCGCATGCACGTGGCGCACGACGCGCAGCATGACCTCCTCGGCGACGGCCTGGACCGAGGCCGCCAGATCCATCTCGCGTTGCGTCAACGGCGCGCCCGGCGCCCGGGGCGGCCCGCCGAACAGCCGGTGGAACTTCGGCGAGGTCATGGTCAGGCCATGGCAATAGCCGAAGTACGACAGGTCGAGCGTGAACGATCCGTCCTCACGCAGGTCCAGCAGGCGCTGCAGGATCGTCGGCGCGAACCGCGGCTCTCCGTACGGGGCCAGGCCCATGACCTTGTATTCGCCGCTGTCGACCTTGAAGCCGAGGTAGTACGTGAACGCCGAATACAGCAGTCCAAGCGAGTGAGGAAAGCGCATCTCGTGGGTCAGCGTGATGCGGTTGCCTTCGCCGTGGCCGTACGAGCCCGTGGTCCACTCGCCGACTCCGTCCATGGTCACGATCGCGGCCTCGGCGAAGGGCGAGGCGAAGAACGCGCTCGCGGCGTGGCTCTCGTGGTGTTCGCAGAACACGTAGTCGCCGCGGTAGCGCTGCTGCAGGCCTCGATCCAGCTCGCGCGGCAGGTGCAGCTTCTGACGGAGCCAGGTCGGGATCGCGCGCGCGAACGAGCGGAAGCCGCGCGGGGTCACCGCGACGTACGTCTCGAGCAGCCGATCGAAGTGCAACACCGGCTTCTCGTAGAAGCCGACGTGGTCGAGGTCCTCGGTCCCGAGCCCCGCGGCGCGCAGGCAGTAGTCGATGGCGTGGCGCGGAAAGCCCGCGTCGTGCTTCCTGCGCGAGAACCTCTCCTCCTGGGCGGCGGCGATGACCTTGCCGTCGACAACGAGGGCGGCGGCAGAGTCGTGGTAGTATGCCGAGATGCCGAGGATCGTGGTCATGGACGAGCGGCTTGGCCTCGGCCTGGCGAGGGACCGAGCGGGGGCGCGATCCGCAGACCATACCAGCAAGCCACGGCTGGTGGCCGAGCCGCGCGGCCAGGCGATGCGACGCGACGCTGGCTCGCTGGCGCGGCCCGCCGGCAGGTCCGCTGGATGACGACGTCGGCCGAGCCGGGGCCGCCGCGGTCCGCCAGGTCCTCGCGATTGCGCGCGGCATGCTCGTGGCTCGCGGCCTCGGTTTTCAGCCTGCTGGTGCTCGAAGCGTTCTTGCGCATCACCAATCTGCCGCGCGCGCGCTGCGAGTTCGTCAGCGTCGACTTCGACCGCGGCAACTTCGAATACGACGCACGGCTGTTCTGGCGCCTCGGGACAACGGTTGCAGGCGAGCCGTCGAACGCCCAGGGCATGCGCGGGTTCTGGCCCGAGCAGGCGAAGCAGCCGAACGAGTACCGCATCGTCTGCGTCGGCGACTCGTGCACGTTCGGCACCGGGGTCACCTGCAACGAGACCTATGGTATGCAGCTCGCTGGCGAGCTTGGCCGGGTGCTGCCCGGCAAGGTCGTGCGTTGCATCCTGCTGGCGCTACCCGGCTACTCGACCTACCAGAGCCGCGTCCTGATCGAGCGACACGCGGCCGATCTGCATGCCGATCTGGTGGTGTTCTACACCGGTGCCTGGAACGACTACCTGCCAGCACTGCGCTGGCCGGACGCCGAATGGGGAAGGCGGCTGCTGGGGCAGCAGGCCGGCTGGCGCATCGGCCAGCTCTGCGGTTCGGTGCTCGACGCGATCGCGCCCGGCGACGATCCGGCGGCCATGATGGCCGCGTTCGCGATCGGCGGCGCTGCCGACGTGCGGCGGGTGCCGCGCGATTCCTACCTCGACAACCTGTCGTCGATGATCCGCCACGTGCGGAGCCAGCAGGCAGCGGTGATGGTGGTGATCCCACCGATGCCGGAGCCGACCCGCCGACGGTTTCCGATCGCTGGTGAATACCGCGAGGCGACCCAGCAGATCGCCGCGCAGTGCGGCGTCCCGATCTGCGACGTCGAGCCGGAGTTCCACCGGCTCGACGCCGCGCTGCCGGCCCGACTGCGCGCAGCGGGCAAGCAGCCCTCGCCCATGTTCAGCGACGAGATCCATCCGTCCGCGTTCGGCCACCGGCTGCTCGCGCGCGTCCTGACGCAGCGCCTCCTGCAGGTTGGCGTGTTGCCGACCGACGTCGCGAACGTCGCCGCCCCGGCCGACACCGCGACGCACCTGGAGGTGACGGCGGACGGCTCCGCGATCGACATCGTGGTCACGCCGGTGGCGGCGGCACGCGGCTACATCCTCTACTACGTCGACACACTGACGGGCGGCATCGGTTGCGCCGAGATCGGGCCGTCGGCGCGCATCCACATCCCGATCGGGTGCCGGGCCAACTTCTTGTCCTGCGCATCCGCCTACGCCCCGAGCTGGGTTGGCGAACTCTCGAATCTGTGTGACGTCCAGGTGCCGGCACCGCCCGGCCCGCTGCCAGGCGGGCGCTGAGGCTCGCGAGAACCGCATCCGACGAAGATCCGATTCGCGCCATCGGCAACGGATGCGCGTGGGGTGCGGTGCGCGCGCCCCGGATGCCGGCTACCGGAATGCCCCGGTGAGGTCCAGCCGATGCGGCCCATCGCCACGCGCATCGAGTTCCCCGATCGCCTCGCGGCCGTCGGGCAAACGGGCAACGAAGCGATAACGCAACCGCAGCAGGCTCCGAATCGTGTCGTCGCCGCCACGCAGCGCGACCCGGTAGTCGACGCGTGCCCGATCGGGCACATCCTCCCCTTCCCGCACCTCGGTCAGGTCGAGCCAAGCCGGGCGGACCTCCGATGTTCCCGCGACCGGCATCCTGACCTCGCAATCGACTGCGCCGATCGCCCCGGCGAGGTCCAATTCGAGCGGCCGCCCGGGGGTCGGATTGGCTTGCGTCACAACCAGCAACCGCTCCCCCTCGGCGGCGGACTCGAAGAAGACGCGGTCGCCAGCAGCCAGCGACGCCGTGCCCAGGAGCGCCACCCCATCGCGGTGAGGTCGCCGATAGGCAGCCATGGCGCTGCCGACACCGCTGCGGTTGCCGACGTGCCCCAGGCTCGCGAAGAACGGTTCGGCGATCGGTTCGCCGCGCCTGACGAAGCGCACCCGTTCGCAGCCGTGGAGGTCGATGGTCAGCTGCGGACGATCGCCGGCCCCACAGTCGCGTTGCTCACCCCGCACCGACCCGACGCGCGCGCCGATCGTGCCACGCTCGAGCGACGGCGGCACCAGGAGAAACCGACCCGCCGCATCGGTCCGTGCGCGCGTGATCCGCGGCTCGGGGGTGGTCGTCGTCAATTCGACCACGGCATCGACCACGGGGTTGCCTTCGTGATCGACGACGGAGCCCGCGACGACCATCGCATCGGTCACGACGATCTTCACCATTTCTGCGGCGGCCTCGAGGCGCCGTTCGGACTTGTGGAACCACGAGGTGATCGACGACAGCGGCTCGCGCAAACCGACACCGAGCCAAAGCGTCGCCGGGCCCGCGAACCAGTACACGCGCCGCATGCTGCTCGTCAGATCCGGGCCAGCGAGGTCTTCCGCGACCCGCTGGTCGCGACCACCGTCCGCCAACCGCACTCGGATCTGCAGCGCATCGCCGGCGGCCGCGAGGGCTTCCACCACCGTCGAGCTGAGCTCGATCTCGAACGTCAAGGAATGGGCGCCAGCGAGCCGGATCGGCGGCAGTTCCCAGTCGGTCGCGGCCACATCGAGCGGCCGCACGAACTCCTGCTGTTGCGGACCATCGGCGAGTTCGACGGCGACGACGAGCCGGGCGACGGCCCCGCGCAGATCCGCTCGGAAGGCGCCTTCGGCATCCGTCATCGTGCTCGGCCCGCCCACCGCCGTGCCGACGCCGATCCGAACGCGGATCCACGGAACCGGCTGGCCGCGGGGATCCGAGACGGTGCCCACGATGCGGACCGCCACCTCACGTCGATCGACGGATGGCGGTTCGCGCGGCACGATATCGGGTTGGGTACCGACCGCTTGGCCAGGGGCGACGGCGCGCGAGACTTGCGACGCGGTCCCCGCTGATCCCGGTGTCCCAGTGCCGCGCTGGAGCACGGCCACCGCGAGGATCGCCAGTCCGAGGAACCCCAGAAGGGTAAGGACGAGCCAGGGCCTGGCGCGCAGTCGATGCATGTCTGCCTTGGGTGTCGCTCGCACAATCGCCGCGGCGAGCCGAGGGCTCGCGCACGGCGCAAGGTAGCCAGCAGGCGCGCTCGTTGCGTCATGCGGCGCAAGCGAGCCCTGCTAGAACTCGACGCATTCCCACTGGCCGATCGAGGACGTGCCCAACTCGACGTTGCCGGTGTCCCCCGTTGCGGCGTTGGCACCGCCCTTGATGACGGCGACGTCATTGCCAAACTTGTCCTTCAGGATCAGGTCATTGCCGTCGACCTTGACCGTTCCGGAGCCGCCACCCTCCGCATAATCCTCCCAAAACCCCTTTCCCTGGTTGACGCTGACCTGGCCATCCGGCTTGGTCGAATCGACCCACTTGATACTGAACTCCTGCGCAACCAGCGAGATCGCGAGCAGGACGAACACCAACAGGCCACGAATCATGGGCATAGCCGCTCTCCTCGTAGAACCATTTGTGGATTGGACCGCGTGCACCCACGACCCGGCGTGAGGGTGGAGCAACGCCAGATGGGTGTCAAGACCTCCCGGGGTACACGTAGCTCACACGAGGCATGTCGCCCTACACCATCACCCAGACCGATGGTCTGCGCGGCCGCAGCGGAGGTGGCGAGGCCTGGGATCTGCTGCGAGCGAACTGGACGTTGAACGCCGCAGGCCGCGGACCAGCTGGCTGTTAACCGGATGAACCGGAGCACCCCGCTGGTCGATCGCGAGGCTCGGGGGGAAGAGCTGCGTGTGGACCGCACCGATACCTTTCCACCGAGACGATCTGGCCCTCCGCCCACCCGACCGTTGCACCCCGCCTCCGGATCCCTAGATTCCCTGATCCGATGACCTCCCAGCCTGACACCCTCGAAGACCAGTTGAAGCGCCTGATCGTCGACACGCTCGCGCTCGAGGACGTGACGCCGGAGAGCATCGAGACCGACGCGCCGCTGTTCGGCGAGGGTCTGGGGCTCGACTCGATCGACGCGCTGGAGATCGCGCTCGCCGTGCACAGCAAGTTCGGCGTCAAGACGGTCGCCAACGACGAGAAGAACCGCGAGTACTACCACTCGATCAAGTCGCTGGCGCAGTTCGTGCGCACCAAGCAGGCCGAGAACGCCGCCGCGTCGGCGTGAGCGCCGCATGGGCAGCCCGTCGCGCCCGTTCGTCGCGATCGCGTTCCGTGTGCTGGTCGGCGCCTTCTTCATCGCCTACCCGGTGCTGGTCTGGCTCGGGCTGTCGCACCAGAGCCCGCGCTGGCTGGCGCTGATGCTGCTGTGCCTCGCAGCGCCGGTGGCCGCGCTGCGCATGGCGAAGAGCCGAAGCACCGGCATGCGCGGGCTGGCGTGGGCGCCGCTGATCACGGTGCTCGGGCTCGCGGGCTCGGCGCTGCTCGACCAGGCGGGATTCATGCTGGTGGTGCCGGTGGCGATGTCGGCGCTGTTCCTGGCGGCGTTCGGCAGCTCGCTGCGGGCCGGCGCGATGCCGATGGTCGAACGCTTCGCGCGGCTGCACGAACGCGAGCTCTCGCCCGAGCAGATCGCGTGGTGCCGGCTGTGGACCGTGATCTGGAGCGTGTTCTTCGTCGCCAACGGCCTGACCGCGCTGGTGCTGGCGCTGGCGGCGCCGCTGTTCTGGTGGACGACCTACAACGGCCTGATCTCCTACATCCTGATGGGCTGCCTGTTCGCCTGTGAGTGGACGGTGCGCCGCCGGCGGTTCGCGCGTGGCTGAGGCGCTGCCGATCCTGCGCGACGACGCGCGGCTGGCCGCGGCCGACGGGCGGCTCCGCGGCGCGGGCGAACTGCGCGTCGCGGCGGCGCGCGTCGCGGCCGCGCTGCCGGCGCCGACGCCGGGGTCGTGCGTGGCGTTCGCCTTCGATCGCGACCGCTTCGCGTTCGCGGCGGCGCTGCTCGGCGCGTGGCGGCGCGGCCACGCGGTCGCGCTGCCGGCGTCGGCGCGATTCCGCCACGTCGGGCCGGTGCTGGCGCGGCGCGAGGTCGTGGTGCTGCTGCACGACACCGGTGCGGGCACCGGCATCGACGTGCCGAAGCTGCTCGCCGAACGCGACGACACGCCGACGGGCCTCGCCACGGCGGCACCGCTGGTGCTCGCCGGGCCCGTCGCCGACGTCTGGCCGCTGGCGAACGAGACCGCGCGCGACGCCGACGCGCTCGCGCGCGCGATCGCGGCCGCGCGCACGGCGCTCGCGCTGCAGGCCGGTGCACAGGTCGCGGTCGCGACGACGCCGGGCTTTCCGCCGGCGCTGGTACCCGGCCTGCTCGCCCCGCTCGCCGCCGGCGCGACGATCGTCGACGCCGCGACGGCGCACGGCGACCTGCACGCGCTGGTCGCGCCGCGTGCGTTCGCCCGGACCAACGCGCTGCGCGCGGCGCACACGGCGACCGTCGACCTGCCGGCCGACGACCCGCGCGCGCTGCGCATCGAAGCGCAACTGCTCGCCGCCGGCGCGCGCGCCGCGGCGGTCGCGATCGCGCGCGGCGAAGCGTTCGCGCTGGTCGCCGGCGCGCTCGCCCCGGGCCGCCGCGACGCCGCGGACCTGCCGCTGACGGTGCTCGCGCGCGACGTCCTGCCGCGCGACGCCGACGGTCAGATCGATGCCGCGACCATCCTGCACCGCCACGGCCGCCTGCCGGACGGCGCACCGGTGGCGCAGCGGCTGACGTTCGCGCGCGGCGGTGACGACGGCGAACGCGCGCTGTTCACGACCACGGTGCCGCACGCGTTC
>CAYMRG010000151.1:0-10343 GCA_964392555.1 uncultured candidatus Brocadiaceae bacterium | reverse complement strand
CTCCGGCTGCATCCTGCGCAGCCTCGCGACCTCGGCCTCGGAGCAGTCGCTGAAGGCCACCTGCAATTCGCGCAAGGCGGGCAGCGGCAGTTCGGGCAGATGCGCGATGCGGCTGTGACGCGCGATCACGGTGTGCAGATGCGGATGTCCCGCGAGCGGCCGCAGATCGCCCGCCACGTGCGAGACATCCAGCCAGCGCAGGTCGGGCAACTCGCGCACCCAATCGAGCCGGATCGGCGGGTAGAGCGGGCCGTCGCCTTCGGGTGGCGGCTCGTCGTCGAGGATCAGCGACTGCTCGGGAACCCTGAGGAAACGCAGCTCGCGGCAGCGGCGAAAGCGATTCGGATCGAGCGCGCCGTGGTCGCGAAGGTCCAGGTAGCGCGCCGATGCCGGCACGCTGTCGAGATCGACGACGCACCCGGAACTCCACGTCAGCAGGCAATGCCGCACGTCCACCCTGGTGAGCTCTCGTGCGATCGCCGCGTCCCAACGAGCGAAGACGAGGCCGCGCAGACCCGCGACCTCGCCGGCGCTGAGGGCCGCCAGATCGGCCGCGTCGCGCACGGTCAGCAGGACGAGCTGGGGCCCTTGCGGCGCGCGCCGATGGATCCGGGTCCAATCGTCGCCGAAGATTTCGAACCCCTGGTCAGGCACGTCGTCGAGGACGATCGGGGGCCAACTCAGCACGTCGCCCGGCATGGGCCGCGTACCGTCGCCCTCGACCGCGAGGACGAGGAGCGACCGCTCGGTGCCGCCGAACGAGAACCGGTAGTTCGGCGATGGCGGGGCTACCTGGCAACCGACGACGACCAGCAACGCGAGCGATGTGAGAGTTCGGCGCATGGGCGCCGCACCAACGCAAGGATCGGCGGAGAAGTTCAGCAAGGGATCCGCGCAGCAGGCCGAGGAATGACGGCCAGGTGGTTGCCGCCGAGGCATCGAGCCCGCAGGCTGATCGGCAACCGCCTCCCGAGACGCCCCCGCATGGAACGCTTCTACCCGATCGGCACGCCCGGCCAGCCCTGGACAGACGCCGACAAGGCCGCATGGTTCGCGCAGCAGGTCCGCCACCGCTCCTACCGCGAACACGTGCTCGACCGCCTCGCGCCGCTGCGCGAACGCTTCGACGTGCGGCAGTACGGCGCGCTCGCGATCGATCCCGAGCGGTACCCGCTGTTCGCCGCGCTGCCGCGCGCACCGAAGCCGGGGCTGCCGTGGGCGCTGGTCACCGGCGGCGTGCACGGCTACGAGACCAGCGGCGTGCAGGGTGCCTTGCGCTTCCTCGCCGAGCACGCGGCCGACTACACCGACCGCGTCAACCTGCTGGTCGCGCCGTGCGTGAGCCCGTGGGCCTACGAGGTCATCCATCGCTGGAACGCCAAGGCGATCGACCCCAACCGTTCGTTCGTGGCCAACAGTCCGTGCGGCGAATCGGCGGCGCTGATGGCGCTGGTGCGCGGCACGAGCGCGCGCTACCTGATGCACATCGACCTGCACGAGACCACCGACACCGACGAGAGCGTGTTCCGCCCGGCCAAGGCGGCGCGCGATGGCGTTGCCGACGAACCCGGCGAGATCCCCGACGGCTTCTACACCGTCGGCGACACCGAGAACCCGCAACCGGAATTCCAGGCGGCGATCATCGCCGCGGTGGCGAAGGTCACGCACATCGCGCCGGCCGACGCGAACGGCCGGATCATCGGCGAGCCGGTGACGCAGCGCGGCGTCATCAACTACGCGGTGCGCGAGCTCGGCCTGTGCACCGGCATCACGGGCGCCCGGTTCACGAGCACGACCGAGGTCTACCCGGACAGCCCGCGCGTCACCGCCGACGACTGCAACCGCGCGCAGGTCGCCGCGGTGCGCGGCGCGCTCGACTTCGCGCTGGCGCGATGAGGCCGGGCGATCGTCCAAGTCAGGTCCAGGAAGACGCCGTCGCGAGCCGCAACGGGGGCGGCGGTCACCTTGGCGAATCGGCGGGCCGCGGCCTGACCAGCTCGAATGCGACCGGCGCCGACAGTTCGTGCTTGCCCCAGCGGATGACGAAGGTGCCGCGGCTCGGGTGCTTCGCGTCGGCGGCGAGCGCGATCTCGAGGTTCACCGCATCGCTCGATTTGTCCTTGGCGAAGGTGAGGGGGATGCGAACATCGGGCTTCGCCGCGCCGGTGTAGAGCGCCGTGGTGAATGGCAGCAGGCGCGCGGCCATCGTTTTCCGGCTGTCGAACAGCAACAGGCTGAACGCGCCGTCCGCGGCGACGGCCAGGCCGACGCAGTAGGAGCCTGGGTCGACCTTCGTGCCGGCGATCTCGATCGCGCCGATGGTGTCGAGCGTGGTCCACCAGCCCCTGCCGAGCCGCATGTAGTTGGCCATCTGGAGATGCTGCAGCGTGGCCTCGTACTCCTCGCGCCACGGCAGCGTGGTGTAGCCGATGGCGACGCCGGCCAGCGTGATCCCTTCGTCATCGGCGACGAAGCACGTCGCCACGCGGCGATCGGTATCGAGGCCGACGTCGACCTTCTGCGCTCGGGCGGCAGCGGCGAGGATGAGGACCGTGAGAACGAACTGGGCAAGACGAGGAATGCGCATGGCGGGTGTGGCGATGGGAGCCGAGATGCTCCACGAAGTCGGCAGTTCGCCGTGTAACCAGCGTGTAAGGGACCCATCGCGGCCCTGGCCGCACGCCGCCATCGCTGCCAGCCCCTTCGCCGCGCGCCCCGGCGCGAGGTACCATGGGCGCCAACCGAGGAGGTTCCATGCTCGTGAGATCGCAACGGATCGTGCTCGCCGCGATGTTGGTCGGATCCTTGGCTGCACAGGACTCGAGCGCCGGGGCCGATGTGATCGGCGCGGACGCCGCAGCCTGGCAGCAACACCGTGCGACCAAGGTGCTCTATGCCGGCTGGCCGCAGGGCTCTCGCGAGGCGGCGTTCCGCGCGTTCCTAGAGCGCCACTTCGACACGGTGCAGGTGATGGACCTGGCGAAGCTGACGAAGGCCGCGGCCGAGTCGTTCGACGTCGTGATCGCGGACTGGTCGAGCCAATACGGCAAGGACGGCTATCCCAAGCGCGAGAACTCGCTGTTCTCAGCCCCCATCGACCTCACCGACGACTTCGCCGTGCCGGTGATCGCGATGGACTACGTGAGCAGCAACCTGCGCAGCCATCGCAAGCTCGACTGGCTTTGACTGTGCCTCTCGAATCGAGCGCACGGGCTGCGCTCGGCACACGCGATCTTCACGACCCCGCTCGCCGTCGACCTCACGCTGGAGAGCCGCGCCGAGGACGCTGCGGCCGGCTATCCCGGCGGCACGTGGCTCGTGCACACCGGCAACTTCCCGGAAGTCGACGTCGGCATGGTGTCGGACGGCCACGGTTTCGAGGACTCGCCGGACTGCGAACGAATCGCCGGCGGCGTCAACAGCAAGGGGCCGATGGCCGTGGCGATTGGGCGCGAAGCGAACCTGCTGCAGTGGGGATTCTATGGCGCTCCCGACCGGATGACCGTGCCCGCCAAGCGTGCGTTCCTGAACGCGATCGTGTGGATGAAGCAGTTCCGCGGCGCGCGACCGCTCGTGCGGAAGGAAGGCCGGGGCCGCTCGTGGTTCGCGCAGTACATCGACATGATCGATGCCGCGCCGGCCGCAGAACGCAAGGACGCCGGTCCGAACAGCGTCGTCGGCTACCTGCGCACGAAGTTCCCGGCGGAGCTGGTGGCCAAGGGCATCGACGTCGCCGCGCTGCGCGCGTGGTATGCGGCGAACGAGGAGTACTTCGGCCCGGGCACGGACCGCTTCGCATGTGCGGTCGACGCCGACCTCGTCGCGATCAGCAAGAGCAACCGCAAGCCCGAGTTCCTCGACTGGCTGCTCGACGCGCTCGGCAAGGATCCGCAGGACCAGCGCGCGCTGCGCCTCGCGAAGCGCTACCTCGGCGACGCCGGGCGCGACGCGGCCTCGGCCCGCGCGTTCGTCGCGAACAACCGCGAGGTGCTGTTCTTCAGCGACACGGCGGGTTTCCGCTGGCTCGTCGACGAGGGACGGGCGTCGCACGCGAAGTGAGGGCGGACCGCGGTCGCGTCGGCGCCGCAGCCGGCAGGATCACGCCCTGCTTCACGATTCCGGCGCGGCAGTCGGAGATCAGGGCTCCACCGCAACGCCGTGCTCGACCAGCTCCGCTCGCGTGTAGATGTTGATGAACATGCTCGTCTCGATGGACGCCGTCAGGTTCAAGATTCCGTCATCGCCGTCCCAGACGAACGCCACCTGCCGCACGCCCGGAACGCCGAACACCGTCTCGGGGACGACGCCGGGGATGCCGTTGTCGATGCTCAGATCCACCGTTCCGAGCGGCGGCACCACGACATCGACGAGGCCGCCGTAGACGGCCATGATCGAGTTCGTGCCGCCCGTTCCGACGACGATCACCTGCTTGAGGGTGATCGATTGCGAGATGCTGGTGTTCGTCAGGTGGCAGACCGTGTTGGCGATCCGAGAACCGTTTGCGACGTACTCCGCACGGACGAGGGTGGCGTGGTAGCCGGTTGCCAGCGCTTCGGCCAGGGGAGTGGCGGGCTCCGGTGCCGGAGGGGTCACGACTCCCCTTGCCGCCAGCAAGGAAGTGACGACGGCCAGGAAACCTACGGCGAGCGCGATCTTCATGGGCAAGTCCTCGTCTGGAGCATCGTGCAGAGAATGGCACGTGCACCTGACGGCACTCTGCGCGGGACCCGTGAATGCGTCAAGCAGGCTGCCCCTCGGGGCAGCGACTGCGCCCCGGCGACCGATCGGCTACCATCCCCGCCCCCGATGGCCCCCGCCCCGAGCCCCTGCAGCACCCCGCCCGCGAGCGCCTTCCTGCCGACGACGATGGCGGAGTGCCAGGCGCGCGGCTGGGACGAAGTCGACGTCGTGTTCGTCACCGGTGACGCCTACGTCGACCACCCGTCGTTCGCCGCCGCCATGCTCGGCCGCGTGCTCGAGGCCGAAGGGTTCCGCGTCGCGATCCTGACGCAGCCGCCGTGGCAGAACGCCGACGCGTTCCGCCAGTTCGGCCGGCCGCGGCTGTGCTTCGCGGTCAGCGCCGGGAACATGGATTCGATGATCAACCACTACACGGCGAACAAGAAGCGGCGCAACGACGACGCCTATTCGCCGGGTGGCCGCATCGAATTGCGCCCCGACCGGGCGACCAATGTCTACGCGCAGCGCTGCCGCGAGGCGTTCAAGGACGTGCCGGTGGTCGCCGGCGGCGTCGAGGCATCGTTGCGGCGCGTCGCGCACTTCGACTACTGGTCGGAGACGGTGCGGCCGTCGATCCTGGTGACGTCGAAGGCCGACCTCGTCGGCTTCGGCATGGGCGAACGCGTGCTGGTCGAGGTCTGCCGGCGCCTGCGCGACGGCCAGCCGATCAGCGCGTGCCGCGACCTGCGCGGCGTCGCCTACCTGCTCGGCAGCAAGGAGGCGCTGCCGGAGCACGTCTGGCACGACGTGCCGTTCGCCGGCGCGCGCGACGACCGCACGGTCGAGCTGCCGTCGTTCGAGGCGATCACCGACGACAAGCGCGCGTTCGCCGATGCGACGCGCCTGCTGCACCACGAGACCAATCCGCAGAACGGCCGCCGCCTGACGCAGCGCCACGGCGATCGGCTGCTGGTCGTCAACCCGCCGGCGCTGGCGCTCGACGAGCGCGCGATGGACCGGATCTACGACCTGCCCTACACGCGCAAGCCGCACCCGCGCTACCAGGGCGAGGAGATCCCGGCGCACACGATGATCAAGGACAGCGTGACGACGATGCGCGGCTGCTTCGGCGGCTGCACGTTCTGTTCGATCACGATGCACCAGGGCCGCGCGATCCAGAGCCGCAGCCAGGGCTCGATCCTCAAGGAAGTGCGGCAGATGGCCGCCGATCCGGACTTCAAGGGCCACATCAGCGACGTCGGCGGGCCGACCGCGAACATGTTCCAGATGCGCTGCACGCGCCCCGAGATCGAGGCGAAGTGCCGGCGACTGTCGTGCGTGCACCCGACGGTCTGCAAGCTGCTCGGCGTCGACCACGGGCCGACCAAGGCGCTGCTGCAGAAGGTCCGCGAGACGCCCGGCATCAAGAGCGTGCGCGTCGCCAGCGGCATCCGCATGGACCTCGCGCGCCTCGACGACGGCTACCTCGAGGACATGGCGCGCCACCACGTCGGCGGCCAGCTCAAGGTCGCGCCCGAGCACACCAGCGAGAAGGTGCTGTCGCTGATGAAGAAGCCGGCGACGACGACGTTCGACGAGTTCGCGGCGAAGTTCGCGGCGGCGAGCGCGCGCGCCGGCAAGGAGCAGTACCTGATCCCGTACTTCATCGCGTCGCACCCGGGCTCGGGCGTCGACGAGATGATCGAACTGGCGGTGTTCCTCAAGGCACGCGGTTACAAGCCACGGCAGGTGCAGGATTTCATCCCGGCGCCGATGGACATCGCGACCTGCATGTACTGGACGGGCCTCGACCCGATGACGATGCAGCCGGTCGAGACCGTCAAGAAGCTCAAGGACCGCGAGGTGCAGCGCGCGCTGATGCAGTTCTTCAAGCCGGAGAACTGGTTCGTCGTGCACAAGGCGCTGAGCGAGGCCGGCCGCAAGGACCTGATCGGCAGCGGCCCCGAATGCCTCATCCCTGCGAACCCGCCGAAGGAAGCGCTCGCCGCGCGGCGCGACGGCGCGCGGCGGGCGATCGGCGATCCGACCTACGTGCACGCGAAGGACGCGGGGGTGCGTTCACGCGGCGGCAAGCCGCAGCCGCCGCGACCGAAGCGGCCCTAGTGTGGTGCGTCCGATATATGGGGCATTCTGCGGGCTCGTCGACGTCCGTCGCGGCGTTGCTGCTCCTCGACAGGATGTTTGGAACATGCCTTCGTCGCAGCGCCTTGCGACGAACGCCGCCGCATCCCGGATAATGCCCCATCTACCAGGCGCACCACACTAGGACCCAGCGGCTCACCGGACGCCACCGCTGGTCGACGACCCGGCTGTCGCGCGACGCGACCCCATGCGAGACTGGGCGCCCATGACGCCCGGATGTTCTCGCTCGCTGGCGGCGGCTTCGCTGCTGCTGCTCACCGCCTGCGGCACCCTGACCGCCGACGACCGCCTGCACCTGGCGACGTTCGACTCGTACTGGGCAACGCTGCGCGATCGCTACCCGTACTTCGGCAACAAGGCGATCGATTGGCAGGCGTTCGGCAAGCAGTACCGCGCCGCCGTGCCGTTCGCCCGCCAGCCGATCGACTTCTACCACCAGCTCGCCGGCATGCTCGCCGAGCTGCACGACAACCACGTCTCGCTGTCGCTGCCCGACGCGCTGTTCGCCGCCGAGGCGCCGCGGCTGACGCGCCTCGACGCGCTCGAGTTCTTCCGGCTCGTGCGGATCCAGGGCGGGCTGTACGTCGAGTCGTGGCCGATCGGCGAAGAACCCACGCCGCCGGCGCATCTGGCCGCCGACCTGCAGGCGCTGCCCGAGATCGTCGCCGTCGAAGGCGCGCCGGCGACCTCTTCGCTGCTCAACGTGCTGTTCACCGGCCCGGCCGGCTCGGCCGCAGGACTGCTGCTGCGCTGGCACGACGGCACGCTGACCCACCACGCGCTGCATCGGCCGACCGAACCGGCGAAGCGCCGCCTCATCGTCACCGCGCCGGCCGCGCCGGCGACGCGCCGCGGGCCGGTCACCTTCGACGTCCGCGACGGCGTCGGCGTGCTGCGCATCGCGAGCTTCGCCATGAGCGATGCGGACACGTGGTATGCCGCCTGCGACGCGGCCATCGACGCCGCGATCGCGCACGGCGGCGGCCTGGTCGTCGACGTGCGCGGCAACAGCGGCGGCGACCTGTCCGCAGCGATGCGCGCGCTGTCGCGCTTCCTTACCGAGCCGACGGCGATGGTCTCGGACCCCGAGATCCGGAGCTGGCTGTTCGGCCTGTTGCGCGTCGAGAACTTCCACAGCTTCGTCACCGAGCCGCGCGCACCGCGCTTCCCCGGCCAGGTCGTCGTGCTGGCCGACGGCAGCTCCGCGAGCGCGACCGAGCATTTCGCGCGCATGATGCAGCTCCAGGGCGCTGCCGTGGTCGGCGAGACGACGCGCGGCATCGAGGCGATCGTGCACGAGTTCGCCGGCCCCGATGGCTCGACGCTGCGCTTCGGCGAGCAGTTGCTGCTCGACGAGCACGGCCGTCGCCTGCAGGGCGAAGGCGTCCATCCCGACATCGCGCTGCCGCTGCAGTGGGACGCGGTGCGGCAGCTCGGCTACGACGGGGCGCGGGCCGCGTGGGACGACGAGCTGTTCGCGGCGGCGCGCCGCGAGCTGACGCGGCGCGAGTGGGCGCAACAGGCGCGGGCTTCGCGGCGTTGACCCGTCGCGGGCCGGCGCACGTTCGGCGGGATCGCCGGTTCGCGCGTCAGGGCGCGGCGCGGTGGCGTTGCCGCTGTGGTCCGCGGCCCGTGAGGAACGGCCGCATCGCCCCTACGGGAACACCCGCATGCCGCCTTGAGCGGGTGCCAGCCCCGCGCCGATACCGCGCCGTGCACCTGTCGATCCGCGGCAAGCTCCTGTTCCTGAACGGCCTGGCCGCGACCATGGTCGCCGGCCTGGCGCTGGTCCTCTGGCAGGCGTTCCGCACCGCCAACCACGCCCTCGGCAGCCTCGGCACGTCGACGGTCGCGATCCGCAACCAGATGGAGGGCGACATGAAGCACGACGTGATCCGCGGCGACGTGCTGCGCGCGATCGAAGCCACCTCCGACGCGGAGTATCGGGAGGCCAGCGACGAGCTCGACGAACACGGCAAGGAGTTCCTCGAACGGGTCTCGGCGAACATCGGCGGCGACCTGCCGGACTCGATCCATGAGGTCTCGAGCCAGCTCCTGCCGCTGATCCGCACCTACATCGCGGCGGCGCGAACCGCCACCGACGCCGCCAGGCAGGACAAGGACCTGGCACGCAGCCGACTTCCCGCCGTCCAGGCCGCCTTCGCCGAACTCGAGACGCGGATGGGCGAGGCCAGCGACATGATCCAGCAGTTCGCCGATGCGACGCAGCAGCAGGGCCGCGACGAACTCGCCACGATGGCGTCGGTGGGCTACGTCGGCATCGGCATCGCGATCCTCGTCATGATCGGCGGCGGCTGGTTCGTGCAGCGCAGCGTGACGGGTTCGCTGGCGACCTTCCAGGCGCGCGTCGAAGCGCTCGACTCGGGCGAATGCGACCTGCGGCAGAGGCTCGACGACCGGCGCGGCGACGAACTCGGCCGCCTCGCCAGGGCCTTCAACGGCTTCATCGCACGTCTGCAGCAGCTGATCGCCAACCTCGGCAGCGATGCGACTCGCCTGCTCGATGCGTCACACCGGCTGATCCAGACCTCCGGTGGCCTCGCCGCCGGTGCCGAACAGACGCGGCGTCAGTCGGCGATGGTCGCGGCGGCCGCCGAGGAGATGTCGGCGACGCTGCGCGAGGTCGACCACAACGGCCAGACGACGTCGCGCCACATCGCCAGCATGGTCGGCGCGATCGAGATGATCGGCGGCAACGTCGCGCAGGTCGCCAAGGGCGCCGACGACGCCAACACCATCTCGACCCAGGCCGCCGGCCTCGCCAGGTCGAGCAACACGCTGATCGGCGAGCTCGGCGCCGCCGCCGTGGAGATCGGGCGCGTGATCAACACGATCCAGGACATCGCCGACCAGACCAACCTGCTGGCGCTCAACGCGACGATCGAAGCGGCGCGCGCCGGCGAGGCCGGCAAGGGCTTCTCGGTGGTCGCCAACGAGGTCAAGGACCTCGCCCGGCAGACCTCGGAGGCCACCACCGACATCCGCAAGCGCATCGAGCGCATCCAGTCGGGCACGCAGCAGACGATCGCCTGCATGGGCGAGATCGGCGGCGTCATCGACCGCATCAGCGGCGCGTCGCAGAGCATCGCCACCCAGGTCGGCGAACAGCGGACGTCGATGCAGGGCATCATGGGCAGCGTGACCGAGGCGGCCGGGATGATGAACCAGCTCGGCACCGCCGTGCAGGACACGGCCAAGGTGTCGGTCGACATCTCGCGCAGCATCGCCGAGGTCGACGCAGCGGCGCGCAATGCCTTGAGCGGCGCCGAGGCCACGCGCACGGCGGGCGGCGAAGTCGAGCACCTCGCCGAAAACCTGCAGCAGCTGCTGGGACAATTCCACACCTGACCGCCGAGCGCGCCGCTTTCGCCGTCCTGCGGCGTCGGGCTTCCCCGAAGCGTGCTCGGCGGGGCGAAGGCCCCGCCTCCGCGCGGCTTCGGGTCGCCTTCCTTGCAGGACGACGAAATCGGCGCGCTCGC
>CAYMRG010000150.1:0-10364 GCA_964392555.1 uncultured candidatus Brocadiaceae bacterium | reverse complement strand
CGAGCACGCTTCGGGTCGCCTGACGCCGCAGGACGGCGAAAGCGGCGCGCTCGCCCCCTACATCGTTGGCCGCGACGAAGTCGCCCCCTGCGTGATGCCGCGCATCTGCATCTTCAGGTCGTCGGGGTTGTCCGACGAGGCCAGAGCGTCCTCGAGGCTGATGTTGCCGGCCTGGAACAGGCGGATCAGCGACTGGTTGAACGTCATCGTGCCGTAGTAGCTGCCCTCGTTGAGCGCCTTCGGCAGCATGCGCGTCTGGCCCTGCTCGAGCAGTTCGCGGACAGTCGGCGTGTTGATCATCATCTCGACCGCCGGCACCATCGCGTTGCCGTCCTTGTTCTTGACCAGGCGCAGCGAGCAGACGCCGGCGAGGTTCAGCGCGAGCTGCAGGCGCACCAGCTCGTGCTGGTAGGGCGGGAAGAACGAGATGATGCGTTCGACGGTCTGCACGGCGTTGACCGTGTGCAGCGTCGAGAACACCAGGTGGCCGGTCTCGGCCGCGGAGATCGCCGCCGACACGGTCTCGGCGTCGCGCATCTCGCCGATCAGGATCACGTCGGGCGACTGGCGGACCGCCTGGCGCAGCGCCGAGGCGAAGTTGTCCACGTCGACCCCGACCTCGCGCTGGTTGACGATCGAGCGCTTGTCCTCGAACCGGAATTCGATCGGGTCCTCGATCGTGATGATGTGCTTGTTCATCGTCCGGTTGACGTATTCGAGCATCGACGCGAGCGTCGTCGACTTGCCCGAACCGGCGATGCCGGTCGCGAGGACCAGGCCGCGCTTCAGCGAGGCGAGGCGCTTCAGCGACTCGACCGGCAGGTTGAGGTCCTTGAACGACGGGATCTCGTTCTTGATCGCGCGGAAGACGAAGCCGACCTCGCCGCACTGGTGGAACGCGTTGCAACGGAAGCGGCCGACGCCGGGCACCGACACCGCGGTGTCGGTCGCGCCGCGCTCGGCATACTCGCGGCGACCGCGCTCGGTCAGCACTTCCTCGAGGTAGGAGCGCATCAGCTCGGCGGGCAGCGGCTGGTCGCCGAGGAAGCGGATCACGCCGGCGACGCGGACGGCAGGACAACCGTTGGTCTTCAGCACCAGGTCGGAGGCGTTCTCCTTGACCATGATGCGAAGGAAGTCGCGCAGCTTCGGCATCCGGCTGGCAGGGATCTGGTTTGCTCCGACGTTGGTGCTGCTCACGCGGCGGTCCTCCGCGACGGTTATCGGCAGCCGGCCGACGATGCCACAGCCCCGGTTCGGGACCGCCGATGGCATCGACGGTTGCGCCAGCGGATGCCGGCCTCGGGCGAGCGGTCGAGGCGCGCGGGCCGACCGGGCGGGTTCAGACCAGGGGCCTGGCGGGCAGCGCCTGCAGCCGCGACCAGGTCGCCCGCACCAGGTCCTTGAGGCCCTGGCCGGTGGCGCTCGAGATCGGCAGCACCGGCTGGCCGATCGCGTCGGCGAGCCGCTGGGCGCGCTCGCGACCGGCGTCGTCCTCGACCTTGGTCGCGACCACCAGCGTCGGGCGCGCGGCGAGCGCGGCGGAGTGGTGTCGCAGCTCGTCGCGCAGCGTCCGCCACGCAACCTCGGGTTCGGCCATCGGCAGGTCGCCGCAGTCGATCAGGTGCAGCAGCAGGCGCGTCCGCTCGATGTGCTTCAGGAACTTGTCGCCGAGCCCCTTGCCCTGGCTCGCGCCCTCGATCAGTCCGGGGATGTCGGCGAGCACGAACGTCGCCTCGCCCGGCCCCTCGGCGATGCCGAGCATCGGCTCGAGCGTCGTGAACGGGTAGCCGGCGATCTTCGGCCGCGCCTTGGTCAGCGTCGCCAGCAACGTCGACTTGCCGGCGTTGGGCAAGCCGAGCAGGCCGACGTCGGCGATCAGCTTGAGGCTGAGCAGCACGCGGCGGTCCTCGCCCTGCTTGCCTTGTTCGGCGGTGCGCGGCGTGCGATGCGTCGCAGTCGCGAAATGCGAATTGCCGCGGCCGCCGTAGCCGCCGCGCGCCAGCACCCACGGCCGGTCGGCGACGTCGAGGTCGTGCAGCACGTTGCCGCGTTCGGCGTCGAACACCTGCGTGCCGACCGGCACCTCGATGACGAGGTCCTCGGCGTCCCTGCCGCCGCAGTTCGAAGCGAGCCCCTGGCCGCCGTTGGGCGCGGCGAATGTGCCCTGACCCGTCAGGTGGTAGAGCGTGTTGCAGTGGGTCGTCGGCAGCAGCACGACGTCGCCACCGTCGCCCCCATCGCCGCCGTTCGGGCCGCCGCGCAGCGTGCGCTAGTCGCACAGGAACGAGACGCAGCCGTCGCCGCCCTTGCCCGCGCGAACGTGGATCTCCAACTCATCGACGAACATGCGCGAAGATCCTCGGACCGCGACGAGCCGGCAGTGCAGCTCGCCAATCGAACGGGTCCGCGAACGGCCCCGCGAGCTGGGTTACGCGACCGGCTCGAGAACGTCGACGTGGACCTTGCCGTTCGGCTGGAAGCGAACGACGCCCGCGGCGACCGCGAACAGCGTGTCGTCACCACCGCGACGGACGTTGCGGCCCGGGTGGAACTTGGTGCCCACCTGGCGAACGATGATCGAGCCGGCGGTGACGCGCTGGCCACCGTAGGCCTTGACGCCGCGGTACTGCGGGTTGCTGTCGCGGCCGTTCTGGGTCGAACCCTGTCCCTTCTTGTGTGCCATGGCTTGGTTGCTCCGGGCTTACCCGTTGATGCTCTCGATCTGGACGAGCGTGTACTGCGCGCGGAAGCCGGTGCGGCGGCGGCTGTTCTTGCGCTTCCTGAACTTGCCGATCACGACCTTGGGGCCCTTGACCTGGCGCAGCACCTTCGCGGTGACGCTGGCGCCGCTGAGGTAGGGTGCGCCGATCTTGCCGGCGGCGTCGCCGCCGCCGATCAGGCAGACCTTGTCGAAGGTCAGGTTGTCGCCCTCGGCTGCGCCCTGGCGGAGATGGATCTGGATGCGGTCACCGGATTGGACCCGGTACTGCTGGTTGCGATCGTCGACGACGGCGTACATGCGCGGAGGGTTGGGTCGGGAGGAAGGGGCGGAGATGCTAGCGGGGCCCCCCGGGGTTTCAAGCACCTGCCCCGCAGGACTGCGGATCGCGGCCCGTCCCCCGCCCGCCCCGGCTCCTGCCAGCCCCGCCACACCTTGCCAATGTGGGGAGTTGTCTGCTTCTGCGCCCCTCGCTAGCCTCGCCGCCCCCCTGGCATCGGCCGCCACCGATCCGGGAAGAATCGCCCTATCACCGCGGCCGCCAAGCACATCTCGCCCCATCATGAGCGCGGAGCAAGGCCGAGAAGAAGCCACCACGCGGCGCACCTCGCGCGTCTCGGCCGCGCCGAGCCGCGTCGCCCGCCCCGGCCTGCTGCAACCGCAAGCGACGGTCGACGACCGCTACCTGCTCGATCACCAGCTCGGGCGGGGCGGCTTCGGCGAGGTGTGGTACGCGATCGACCTCAAGTGGGGTCGACAGCGACCGTGCGCGCTGAAGTTCCAGGATCGCCGCGCCGACAACGAGGGCGGCAAGCTGCAGGAAGAAGCCGAGGTGCTGCTGTCGCTGGCCCACGAGAACATCGTGATGCTGCGCAACTACGGCGACTACGGCGACCTGTCGTGGCTGGCGCTCGACTACGTGGCCGGCGGCAGCCTCGACCGGCTGCTGCGCGAGCGGCGCAAGGAACAGGGCACAGGCCTGTCGCCCGACGAGGCGCGCTGGCTGCTGCAGCACATGGCCCAGGCCGTCGACTACGCCCACGATCGCGGCGTCGTCCACCGCGACATCAAGCCGGGCAACATCCTGCTCGACACCGAAGTCGCCGGTCGGCTCGATCGCTCGACGGTCAAGGCCAAGCTCAGCGACTTCGGCATCGCGCTGCGGGCGATGCCGCAGGACGTCGCGACGCAGTTCGGCACGGTGCCGTACATGGCGCCGGAGCTGCTGACCGACACCGGCCCGCTGACGAAGGACGATCTGCGGGCCGCGGACATCTACGCCCTCGGCGCCACGATCTACGTCGCCGTCTGCGGCAATGCGGTGTTCCAGGGCCGATCGAACGAGATCGTCGACCGCGTCCTGCAGCGCCAGATCCCGCCGCTGCGCAGCGGCGACCGCAACCTCGACGAGGCCGTCGCCCGCGCGATGGCGTTCGCGCCGAAGGAGCGCTGGCGGACGGCCTCGGCGTTCGCGCGGCACGCCGGCCGCGTCCGCGAGACGTCGGTGACCTTGGACGGCAGTGCGACCGTGCCGGTCGGCGCACCGGCGCTGACGCAACCGATCGCCTTCGTCCAGCGGTGCCCGGTCCTGACACCGGATCGCAACGCGACGTTGAACATCGCCCTGGCCAATCCGACCACGGCCGCGATCGAAGGCCGCCTGTTCCTCGAACCGGCCGATCCGCGGCAACTGGTGGCGACCACGCCCGACCGCGGCTTCCTGCTGCGTCCGGGCGCCGTCGACCTGCTGACCACGTCGGTGCGCGCGCTGCAGACCGGCCGCCATCGACTGCGGCTCCGCGCGATCCTGCGCGCGACCGCGAGCACGGCCCTGCACAGCTGGGCGGCGGACCTCGAACTCGACGTCGCGGCCACGCCCGGGCGCCAGATGCGCGGCGTCGTGATGCCCAAGGTCGACTCCGGCCCCCTGCAGGCCATCGCCGCCGCCTTCCGCGGCCCGCTCGCCGAATCGATCGGCTGCATCGATCCGGACCTCTACCTGCTGCCGCTCGCGCCGCCGATGCCCGCCAACGGCGTCGCCGCGCATCGCGACGGCCACCTGCAGAGCTCGCCGTTCACGGTCACCGTCGACTCGGGCGGCCGGCTGATCCGCCGCATCTACGTCCACACCCGGCCGCGGGCGCTGTTCGGCCGGGTCGCGGAGGCCGACGAAGGCGCGAACGACTTCGTCTGGACGAAGCAGCCGTGCCGGACGCGCGAACTCGATCCCGACAACTGGCGCGCCACGTGCCTGCTGAGCCGGCGCGCGGGCTCGTTCCAGATCGACCAGGACCGCAGCTTCCTCGCGGCGCTCTCGCCCTCGATCCGCTTCGAGAACCGCACCCTGGCGGCGGGCGAGACCGCCGTGCTGCGCAGCAACCGCGACCACCACGTCACGATGGGCGCGCTGGAGTTCCTGGTGCGCGCCTGCCGCGCCGAGCGCGGCCAGGAGGATCTCGCCAGATTGCTGCAGGAGGATCCGCTGCAATCGAGCCTGGCGAGCACGGTCCTGCCGACGTCGGCGCGACATCATTGCCTGCACTTCCGCCGCGTCGGCAACCTCGAGGAGATCGAGTACCTGATGCTGAGCCAATGGGCGTCGATCGGCGGCGGCCCCGACGACGACGTCAAGGTGCCGGGCCTGCCACCGGCCGCGCTGGTCGTCGGCAACCGCCGCGGCCACGTGTTCGGCCTGCCGTGCGCCGAACCCTTGCCGCGCACCCGCATCCCCACCATCGCCGGCATGTGGCTGCCGCTGGTCGACGGCGACGAGTTCGCGTTCGGCGCCCACCGCATCGCGATCGCGAGTTCTTCGACCCAGAAGATGGCGGCCGACACCGGCAAGGAGCTGCAGGCATGAACTGTCCCGAGTGCGAACGCTCCCTGCCGCAGGACGGTGTCTGCCGCTACTGCCTGGCCGTTGGCCACGCGAGCGACCTGTTGCGCGATGAGCCGACGCTGACCGACGACCTCGAATCGCCGACCGTCAACGTCCACATCGACACCTGGCCGCTGCGCAAGGACGATCTCTACACGCCGATCAAGTTGATCGGCCGCGGCGGCATGGGCGAGGTCTGGCTGGTGCGCGATCCGCGCAACGGGATGACGTGGTGCATGAAGCGCCCGCACCACGCCACCGGCCGGCAGCTCGCGCGCTTCCTCAAGGAGATCGAACTCCTGAAGGACAAGAACTGCGCCGACATCGTCCCGTGCTACGACTACGGCCGGGACCACCAGGGGCCGTTCCTGGTCATGCCGTACTACCAGAACGGCTCGCTGCAGGAGGTGGTCGCGGCGAAGGGGCCGCTCGCCAACGGCGGCATCTACGACCTCGCGAAGGCGCTCGGCCGCGGCGTGCAGCACCTGCACCAGCAGGGCATCCTGCACCGCGACATCAAGCCGGCCAACATCCTGCTGACCGACGACGGCCACCCGTGCCTCGCCGACTTCGGGCTGGCGCGCGCCGAGACCGGCTCGTCGGCGCATTCCGGCGTGGTCGGCACGGCGAGCTACATGGCCCCGGAACTCGTCCAGGGCGTCGCGGCGAGCCCGGCGTCGGACATCTACTCGCTCGGTTGCACGCTGCGGTTCGCCGCCACGGGCTGCCCGCCCGGCTCGGGACGCGAGGACCTGATTCCGCAGGTCTGGCGGCACATCGTGCTGCGCTGCACCGAGGTGCGGCCGCAGGATCGGTTCGCGTCGGCCGCCGACTTCCTGCAGGCGGTCGACAACATGCGGTTCGCGTCGGACACCGCGGCGTCGCTGCCCTGCCCCGAATGCGAAGCCCCGACCGACAAGAGCGAGCAGGTGTGCCCGGCGTGCAACGCCTGGCTGATGGAGGCCTGCGGCACCTGCGAGGCCGACGTCCGCAAGGGGATGAAGGTCTGTGGCAGTTGCGGCGCGAACATGATGCTGTGGCGGCGCGCGCTGTCGCTGAACGAGCAGGTCGGCCTGCTGGTCGCGGAGGCCGCCTTCGACCAGGCGAAGCAGGTGCAGGAGCGGATCGCCGACCTGCTGCCGGGCAACCACCGGTTGCCGGCGCAGGTGCGACTGCGGATCGAGCGCGCCGCCGTCACCCACAACCGGCTGGTGAGCCGGGCGCGATCGGCGGACCAGACCGCCGGTCCCGAGCAGGGAGCGATCGTCTGGCGGCAGATCCTGGCCGAGTTCCCGAAGGACGCCCGCGCCGCCGAGGCCGTGCGCACCGCCGAGGCCCGCCAACGCACGTTCACGCTGACGGCGAAGCTGGAGGCGATCCGCACCCTGATCGCGAGCGGCGCGTTCGCCGAAGCGACGACCGCGGTGGACGAGGCGCGGCCGCTGGCCCGAACGGCGGCCGAGCGCGCGCAACTCGACGGCCTGGCCGAGGACGCCGAGGCCGCGCGCGCCACGCAGCTCGCGAACCATGAATTCTCGTTCGCCGCCCAGCTGCAGGCGGGCGACTTCCAAGGCGCCAAACGGACGCTGGCCAAGGCGCGCGCGGTCGGTCTCGACGCCGAACAGGCGCGGACGATGCTCGGTCGGATCGGGCAGGTCCGCAAGGCGCAGGTGCGCCGCGACATCGTCGTCACCGCCGTGGTCCTGCTGCTGGCGACCGGCGGTGTCCTGGCCTTCCTGAGCTACTCGCGCGCCGGCGCCGAACGGCAGCTGGTCGCCGCGCTGACCGCGTTCGCACAAGGCGACCACGCCGGTGCCGCGGAACGGGTCGCCGCCCTGTCCTCGCCTTCGGCGGAAGCCCGCCAGCTGCTGGCCGATGCCCGCCGGGCGATGGCCGCCGACGGCACGGCCGCGGCCGCCGTCGAGCTGTGGCAGGCACAGCAGCGCTGGCGCATGTCGGCACGCGAGCTGCCACCGCAGTTCGACGCGCACTACGGCGAGCTGGTCGAGAACGCGTTGTTCCGCCTGCTGCGCTCGGGGCTCGAGGACGGCACGCTCCAGGTCGGCGAGGCGCCGATCCTTGTGCCCCTCGACGGCCTGCTGAAGCTGGACCTCACGCTGGCCGGCCGATCGATCGCCAGCACCGACAACGACCTCGCGATCGACGGCGACCTGGCCGACGGTCGCTACGACGCGAAGGTCCGGTTCACGGCGCCGGACCTCGAACCGCGCGAGTTCCCGTTGCCGACCCAGATCCGCCGCGCGCCGCTGCAGCTGGCCGCGGCGCAGACGACCCGCGAGCTCACGGTCGACGGCGAAGGCCCGTACGTCGCGCAGTTCGAGGTCTCGTTGCGCAACCGCCACCTGCCGATGTCGGAGGTCATGGTGCGGCCGACGGTGCAGCGCGACGCCAAGGCCACGGCCGCGGCGAAGGCGCGCGCCGACGACGACTGGGTGATCACCGTCACGGCCAACGCGCCGGGCCGGGTCGAGGTCCGTCTCGAGGCGACCGAGCCGCCGACCCGCAGGGCGCGGCTCGACCTGGTCGTGGACTTCACGCGGCGCGAGGCGCCGAAGCCGGTGCGCCAATTCGACGTGGTCGGCGAGCTCCCGACCCTCACGCGCGACGGCCGCCAGCGCGTCACGATCCGCACCAACGCGACGCCGGCGCGGCTGCTGCGCAGTGGCGCGGGTTCGCCCGTCGACGTGCCGTTCCGGACCGCCGAGGACGACCGGCTGACCGCCGAGATCGATCTCCAGCCAGGCGACAACGCGCTGACCGTAGTTACGACCTGGGAGGGCACCACGCGCGAGGAGCGCACCTGGCTCGTCGCCTACGACGCCGAGCCACCGCGGCGGAGTGACGAGGCGACGCAGTTCGCGGTCGCCTCGGGCCAGGAACTCCGCATCGCTTTCGACGAGGTCGTGAGCGACGTGAAGGTCATGGGCAGCCAGGCGACGGCGATCGCCGAAGGCAGCAGCGTCCGGCTGCGGGCCCCCGAGGCGACGAGCGGCCGGCTGACGACCGATCTGGAGGTGGCCGACGCGGTCGGCAATCGCCGGACCGTGTCGGTGCAGTACGTCACGGCCCAACCGTGCGGCCAGGTGGATCCGAAGGTGTTCGGCAGCAAGTCGCTGACCGGCGCGCGCCTGCTGGTCGACGGCACGCGGATCTGGATCGCCACCGCCGACCGTCTCGTCGCCGCGGACAGCGGCAAGGCGGTGTGCGACCTTTCCGCCGGCGACCCGTGCCGGATCGCGGCCGACGCCGGGCGCTGGGCATGGCTCGACGGCAACCAGACGCTGCACACGGCCTGGAGCGGCTCGCTGGCCCACGCCGACGTGCTGCGCGATGGCGAGCAGACGCTCGGCATGGCGTTCGCGGACCAGAGCCTCGTCCTGCTGACGCAGCTGCCGAGCGGCGGCGATGGCCAGCGCTTGCGGGCTCGGCTCGTCGCGTCCCCCTACCGGACGAGCAATGCCCCGCTGCCCCTGGACGCGCCGCAGCTCGATCCGGAGACCGACCCGATCGAGCAGTTCGTCGTCAGCAGCAAGCGCGGTGCGGTCCGCACGCGCAAGGGCGACCTCTGGATCAGCACCGGGGGCAACTTCACCGGCTGGGTCCGGAAGGAAGGCCCGGGCTTCGCGAAGGGTCGCGCGGCAGTGACCGCGCTGGCGCCGGGCGAGGGCACCAACTCGTTCCTGGTCGGCACGCAGGACGGCGCGGTCAGCCTGCGCCAGGACGGCGGCAAGCTGGTGGAGATCCATCGCACCGCCGCGGCGACCGCGATCGAGGCGGTCGCGGGCGCGGGCGGGTTCTGGGCGGCGGTGACCCACGAGGGTCGCTGGCTGGTCGCCTGCGCCAAGGACGAGAACCCTCGCGAGTTCCAGTGGGACCGGCCGGCGGTCGCCACGGCGATCGCGACGACCGCAGCCAAGGATCGCAAGCGCGTCGCGGCCTTCGCGCTGCTGGGCGACGGCACCCTCTGGGAGGTGAAGCTGTGACGCGCCGCCGCCATCTGCCGCCATGCGCCATCGCGGCCCTGCTGGCCGGCTGTGCGAGTCCACCGCCGCCACCGGTCGTCAAGCCGGAGCCGAGCACCAGCTACCCGTGCAACTACCCGGTCGCGGCCGTCGCGTTCGCGCCCGATTCGGCCGACCTGCTGTACGCCGTCGAGACGCCGACGGCGCAATGCCTGATCTACCGCTCGCCGAGCTTCGGTGCGCGGGACGACCAGCGACCGCTCGAAGCGACCCTCCAAGGGCGCTTGGTCGCGCTGGCCTGCCTGGGCCAGAACCGCTACCTGGTCGGGGTCGACACGGGCGAGGTGGTCGTGCAACCATTCGACACCGCGTCGCCGAGCCGGGCCAAGGGCGTGACCTTGCGCAACCGCAAGGAACCCGTGCCCGCAGCGATCACGCCGCTCGGTCCGCAGCTCGTCGCGATGGCGGTGGCCGGCGATCCGACCCGCGGTGACGAACTGCGGATCTACGAGACCAAGGATGGCAGCTCCCGCATCGTCGAGGTCACGGAACCCGTCTGGTGGCAGTCCCTGGCCGGCGGCGAGCAGCAGGCCTACGGCCTCGACTGTCGCGGCGAACGCCGGCTCTGGCGCCTGGACCTGACCGACGGGACGTGGCGCGCCTCGTTCCAGCGGACCTGCACGGAACGGGTCGCCGCGCTGCTGGCGACGGACTCGGGCGTGCTGCTGTGCGGCCGACAGGTGTCGCGCCTGGTCGGCAACGACCTGACGCCCGTGCTCCC
>CAYMRG010000149.1:0-10391 GCA_964392555.1 uncultured candidatus Brocadiaceae bacterium | reverse complement strand
GCGTGCGCGCGCTGATCCGCGGGCGGTCGTTCGACGAGGCGCTGCAGCGTGCGACGCGGTTCGTCGAGCGCGTCGACCAGCCGGTCGCCGAACTGCTGGCCGCGCGCGGGTCGGCGCTGTTCCGCGTGCAGCACATCGACGAGGCGGCCGAGGTCTACCGGCAGGTGGTCGCGCGCGATCCGCAGCACGCCGAGGCGCACCTGCGGCTCGGGGCCGGCCGGCTGCCGCCGATCCCGCTGGCGCCCCAGCCGCGCCGCGCGGCGGCCGTCGCCCGCGCGCACGCCGGCGATCGCGAGGCGGCGATCGCGACGCTGCTGGCCGTCCTCGCGGCGTTTCCGGACCATCCCGTCGCGCACCGCCTGCTCGGCGAGACGCTGTTCGCCGCGCGGGCCGCCGACAGCATGGCCTCCGCCGACCCGACGTTCGCCGCGCTCGCGGCGGCGATGCCGCACCGTGACCTGCGCGCCGTGCCGACCGCGCGCTTCGTCGTCGGCTACGCGGAGCTCGCGGCGGAGCGGCGCGCCGTCGTCGACCGCACCGCGACCCTGTTCGGCAGTCGCTTCGATCGGCTGATCGGGCTCGGTTGCCGGCACGACCTGCTCGGCGAGCTCGAACGCACCACCGACGCGACGCAGCGCAGCAACCTGCGCGGCACGCGCACGTTCGACGGCCGCGTCTGGGACGATGTGCGCGGCATCGGCGGCATGCAGGCCGCGACAGGCATCGAATCGCTCGACGAAGCCGCCCAGTTCGGCTTCGACACGCTGGTGCACGAGATCGCGCACCAGGTGCATTTCTTCGCCTTCTCGCGGGTCGAGCAGGCGCGGCTGCGCAGCCTCTACCAGGCGGCGGTCAGCAACCGCACGTTCCTCGACTACTACGCGGCCAGCAACGAGGCCGAGTACTTCGGCCAGGGCGTCGAGGCGTTCGCCAGCCTCGGCAAGCGGCCCGGTGGCGAGACGACGCACGGCCACACGCGTTTCGAGCTGCTGGCCGTCGATCCGGCGCTGCATGCGTTCATCGCGTCGGTGGTGGACTACGACCCGCTGGCCGATCCGGCGGCGCGCGAGCCGCTGCTGGTCGCGGCGATCGGCGTGGCGCTGCGCTGTGGTCGCCCGGCCGATGCGCTGGTGGCCGCCGGCCTGCTGCCCGACGGGCCGACGCGCCAGCGCTGGCTGGGCGAGGCGCAGTGTGCGGCGGCGGCCGCGACCAGCCACTGAGCGGGAGTCCCAGGGGCGACGCGCCCTGGCACTGACGACGATTCGCTGCCCGGTTGTCACCGCGGCCACCGTTCGAGCCACTGGGCGGGCATGACCGACCCGTCCCCGACCCCGGTGCGCTACGGCCCGCGCGAACGCATCGTCCAGCTCGGCGAGCCGCGCCTCGGCGACGCCGAGTGCCTTGCCCTGATCCTCCGCACCGGCAGCCGCGGCGATCCCGCCGAAGCCGTGGCGCAGCGCCTGCTGCGTCGGTTCGGCGGCCTGCCCGGGCTCGCGGCGGCGAGCCAGCGCGAACTGGCCGCGGTCGCTGGCGTCGGCCCGGTTCGCGCCGCCGCGCTGGGCGCCGCGTTCGGCCTGGCGCGTCGGCTGACCGAGGCCGCGCTGCGTCCGGGCACCGCGGTCCGGCACGGCGGCGACGTCGCGCGGATCGTCCGCGATTCGGTGCGCGGCTCGCGGCGCGAGAGCTTCTACGCGGTGCTGCTCGACGTCCGGCACCGCGTGCTGGCGTGCCATGTCGTCAGCACCGGCGGCATCGACGCCGCGCCGGTGCATCCGCGCGAGGTGTTCTCGCCGGCGGTCCGCGACGGCGCGGCAGCCGTGGTCGTCGCGCACAACCACCCGTCCGGCGATCCGACGCCGAGCGCCGAGGATCGGCTGGTCACGGCGCGGTTGCGCGAGGCCGGGGCGCTGGTCGGCATCGAGCTGCTCGACCACCTGGTCGTCGGCAGCGATCGCTACTACAGCTTCGCCGAGGAGGCGTTCTTCGCGCTCGGGCCCGGCTGACGCGGTCGGGTGCCGGGGCCGCGGTCAGGAGCCGTCGGCCGGTGGACGCGGCGCGGCCAGCCGTTCGCCGGTGGCGAAGAACACGCCGCCGCGCTCGTGGTGGATCGTCCGCGGGCCGCTCGGCGCGAACTGCCACGAACCGTCGCGGAACAGCGCGTCGTCGGCCCAGGCCGCGACACCCTGCAGCACGAACAGGTCGTAGCGCTCGGCGAGCGTCGGTTCCGCGACGACCCGGCACTCGATCCACGCGGCGCAACCGACGACCAGTGGCGCGGCGACCTCGGCCGCCGGTTCGGTGGCGAGGCCGAGCCGCGCGAACTTGTCACCGTCGCGACCCGAGCAGGAACCCGCGGCGAACGTCACGGCGAGCTGCGCCGAGGTCGGCGCCTGCAGCACGCATTCGCCGCTGGCGGTCAGCAGCTCGCGCGTGAAGGTGTCGGCGGCGATCACGGCGGCGAACTTCGGCGGGTCGAGGTCGATCGGCATGACCCAGGCGGCCGCCATCACGTTGCGAAGGCCACCGTGCGCGGTCGAGACCAGGACCGTCGGCCCGTGGTTGAGCAAGCGGTAGGCCTTGGCCAGGGGCACGGCGGTGCGCATGCCGCCGACGATAGCCATCAACGGCCCACGGTGAACTGGTCGGCCGGCAGCGGCCCGTGCGCACTTCGGTGACGGCGCCGCTCTGCGGCCGGCCGGCTCGGCGTCAGTTGTAGGTCGTCGCCGCGACCGTGCTCGCCGTCAGCGGGAACACGTTGCCGGTCGAGGCATCGAACGAGCCGGTCTGCGCATAGAGCGTCAGTCCGGTGAGGTTGGCGGGCACCTGCGGCAGCGGGAACAGCGCGACACCGGTCAGCAGGTCGTGCACGGCGGCGCCGTAGACGAACAGGTCGGTGAACCCGGCGCCGATCTGCAGGTCGACGAGTCCGGGCAGCGAACTCGGCGTGTTCGAGAAGCTGAGCAGCAGGATCGAGATCGCCGGCGTCGTCAGCTGGCCCTGGTGGGCCACCCAGTGCTGGAACTGGTCGGCGCTGCGCTCGGTCTCGCTCGCCAACGTCAGCTGCGTCGGCGCCAGGATGTCGAGGTAGGCCTGGTTGGTGCCGCTCTGGACGTCGAGGAAGCGCAGCGGGTAGTTGCCCGGCGCGAGGCCCTGCGGAATCGCCAGCTCGATGGTCGTGTGGTCGACCACGTTGACGTAGCCCTGGAACCACTCGTGCGGCTGGCCGGTGGTGACGATCGTCGGGCCGATCGCACCTTGTTCGAGCCAGCCGAGGTCGGTGCCGGTGTAGGTCAGGATCTGGTGGCCGACGCTGTCGACCGACTGCGTGATTCCGGTGGTCAGGACCGGCACCGGCAGCAGGCACGTCGTCGCCAGCACGGCGCGGACCTGCAGGTCACCGGTGGGCTGCAGGAGGTGCAGCGGCGGTTGCGTGCCGATCGTCACCGCGAGCCGGGCCGCGAGGCCGTAGAACAGGTTGCCGTTGTTCGCGCCGACACCGAGTTGCACGGCGCCGACGGTCGCGACGGTCGCCGCGCCGCCCGCGTTGAGCTCGAGCCCGCTCAGCGTGCCCGTCACCTGCGTGTAGTAGTGCCAGGCATCGGGGTCCGCCGGGCCGCCCTGGCTCGCGTAGGCGGCCGGCAGCAGCGTCTGGACCGGGCTGCCGACCGGCGGGAAGGTGAGGTCGCCCGGATCGACGCGGCCGGCGAGCGTCAGGTCGATGTCCCACGCGTCGCTGTAGTCGTTCTGTCGGCGCAGGGTGCCGTGCAGGTCGGCCGTGCCGTCGGCATGTTCGACGAGGCCGCCGACCGGCAGGAACAGGTAGTCGTCGGCGACGCCCGGCCACGAACCGGCGATGCGCGGCGGGCCCTGGTTGTAGGTCGGGTTGCCGTCGACGTGCGTCGCGCAGACCGCGAAGTCGGTGTGCAGGTCGGCGCGCAGCGACGCCGGGCCGGTCGGCGCGAAGTAGCCGAGCGGATCCTGCGACACCACCGTCAGGGTGAGGTCGACCGAGAGCCCGCGCAGCACGTTCTTGTTGCTGGCGCCGGCGCCGATCTGGGCCGGCAGCACGTTGGCGACCGTCGCGTAGGTGCCGGCGTAGCTGCGCAGGCCGACCAGGGTGCCGGTGACCTGCGTGTAGTAGACGAACGTCCCGGGATCGACGGGGCCGATCGGCGCGTAGGCGGACGGTTCGAGCGTCGTGATCGGCACGCCGGCCGGTGGGTAGGCGGCGTCGCCGGGTTGGACGCGGCCCGCGAACTCGAGCGTCAGGTAGAACTCGCGGTCGATCGACAGCGCGCGTTGGGCGAAGCACGACAGCCGCAGCGTGCCGTCGTTGCGCGTGACCACCTGACCGTCCGAGAACAGGATGAAGTCGTCGAAGACGCCCGGAATCGCCAGCAGGTAGCCGCCGGATTCGGTGCTGAAGCTGTCGGTGAGGGCGGGCGTCGCGGTCTCGTAGGTCGGGCCCTGGCAGGGCGCCTGGAGGAGCAAGCAGGTGACGGCGAAGGCCGTCAGGGGGAGCAGGGAAAACGCGGCCATGATGCCCAGTAGGGTAGCACCGGCGCTGGTGGGACCGAGGCCGCAGAATCCCGGAGTTTGGACTCAACAATCCCGGGGTCCGCAGGCTGCGGTCGCGATCCGTGCCGCCATGGAAGCGTCGGTGCCCCGGGCGCTTCCGTCCACGCTGCCGGGCCGCAAGCTCGCGTTCCTCGCCCGCTTCCGGTATGCCAACACGCCTCCGACGTCCCGTTGCCACGGAGCCCATCCTGCCACGCGCCTCTCGAGACCTTCCGTCGCTGGCCGAACTGTCCGCCGTCCCGCGGCCGCGGTTCTCGCGCGGCCAGTGGCTGGCGCTCGCGGTCCTGACGCTGGTTGCCGCCGTGCTGCGGATCCTGCACCTCGGCACGTGGTCGCTCTGGCTCGACGAGGCGCACACCTGGCGCGACGCGACGATCCCGTTCAGCGGCGAGACCGGCTTCGTCCACCAGGCGCGCGCGCTCTATCCGCTCGCGTTCGTCGCACTGCGCGGGCTGCTGGCGCAAGGCCTCGCCAGCCACGAAGCGGCGCTGCGCATGCCGTTCGCGCTGGTCGGCATCGCATCGGTGCCGCTGCTGGCGGTCGCCGGACGGCGGCTGGTCGGCGCCCAGTCCGCGATCGCTGCCGCGGCCCTGTGCGCGCTGAATCCATGGCACGTCTACTGGAGCCAGAACGCGCGCGGCTACATCTTCGTCTTCCTGTGTGCCGCGTGGGCGGCGAACCGCGCCGGCGCCTACGCCGCCAACAACCGCCTGCGCGACCTGTTCGCCGCCTGGGCGGCGATCCTGCTGGGCACGCTGAGTCACCCGACCGGGTTGCTGCTGGCGCTCGCCTTCGCGACGTTCCTCGTGCTGCGCACGGCCTCGGCTCGCAAGACCTCGGTGCGCATCGGCCTCGGTGTCGGCATCCTGGTGGTGGCCGTGGCACTGCCCTGGCTGGTGCACCTGCTGCCGTTCCAGGACTTCGTCGAAGCGAAGGCCGACCCGAACCTGACGCACTTCGCCGAGACCGTCGCCTACTACTTCCGCCCCTCGCTGCTGCTGGCCGGGGCGATCGGGCTCGCGCTGGCGCGCGGTCCGCTGAGCCGGCTGCGCGTCCTGTTGCTGAGCTGCTTCGCGATCGTGCCGATCCTGGCGTTGGGCGTGATCGGCGCCCAGGTGGTGAAGACGACCGCGCGCTATGCGCTGTGTGCGCTGCCGATCTGGCTGTGGCTGGCGTCCTACGGGATGCTGCGCCTCGCCGACCTCGTGCTCGGTCGCGATCCGGTCGTCGCGTGGCCGCGCCGCGCGGCCGCGGCGATGCTGCCGTTGCTGCTGGTCGGCGAGTTCACGGTGCGCATCCAGGACTACTTCGTGGCCCAGTCCGGCGACCGCGGCCGGTGGCGCGAAGCGTGCCAGTTCGCGGTCGCCCACGCCGGCAAGGCCAAGCTGCGCGTGCTGACGGTCAGCTATGCGACGGCCGTCTACTACCTGCGCCGCGACCAGTGGTCGTCGCCGACGGTCGATCTCTACCCACGCGTCGTCGTGCAGACGCTGGAGAAGTGGGACATCGCCTCGGGCCAGAAGGGCGCCGGCGGCACCCCGCTGCACGAGCCGGGCGGCCGCAACCGCATCAACTGGGAGCTCGAACAGGCGGCGAAGGACGCCGCCGATTTCCTGGTGATCGTCAGCTGGCCCGAACTGGTCGAGAAGGACGACGACGGCGAGATCCGCGGCGTGCTCGCCGAGCGCTTCGAGCTGGTGCACTACGAGCCGTGCTGGGTCGGGCCCAAGGACGACAGCGTCTACGTCTACGCGCCGCGCCGGCCGTGAGAGGCCCTGGTCCGGCCGCGGCTTGCGTTGTCGATGCGGGGCTGCATCATGGCGCCATGCGAGCCCTGCAGTCGGTGACGGTCTGGATCAGCGTCGTGATGGCAGCGTGCGGGCAGGAGCCGACCCAGGTTCCGCCGCGGTCGACGGCCGTGACACCGCAGGCGACGACCTCGTCGGGCACGCCAGCGACGGCTTCGCCGACCGATGCGCCGACCGCTGCACCGAAGGCCTCGCCGACGCAGTTCGCGCGGTTCGTGACGGTCGGCGACGGCGGCCACCTCGACACGGCGATCACGACCTACCGCAAGGGCGACGTCGAGCTCGTGCTCTACGCCGCCGTGCACATCGCCGACAAGGCCCTCTACGACGAGTTGAACGATCGCTTCACGACGCGCGACGCCCTGCTCTACGAACTGGTCGGCCCGGCGGACCATCGGCCCAGCCGCAACGCCAAGGCGCGCGACGATTCGCCGCTCGGCCTGATGCAGAAGGGCCTCAAGAACTCGCTCGAGCTGTCGTTCCAGCTCGATGAGATCGATTACACGCCGGACAACTTCGTGCATGCCGACATGACGCCGGCGGAATTCGCCGCGAGCATGGACGAACGCGGCGAGAGCATCGTCTCGATCATGTTCTCGACGATGATGGGAGGCATGCGCGCGCAGGCTGCCGCCGGTGACGGCGATGGCCCGCCGGCGAAGCCGGTCGACCTGGTCGCGGCGTTCCGCAGCGGCGAGGGGCGGCACACGCTGCGCATGACCTTCGCCCAGCAGATGCAGCAGATCGAGGCGATGGCCGCCGGCGGCGAAGGCGGCACGCTGCTCGAGGGCCGCAACGAGAAGTGTCTCACCGTGCTGCAGCGCGAGCTGGCCGCGGGTCGCAAGCGGCTCGGCATCTACTACGGTGCCGCCCACCTGCCGCACATGGAGCGCCGGCTCGTCGGCGACCTCGGCTTCACCAAGACCGGCCAGGAGTGGCTGGTCGCGTGGGACTGCGCGAAGCGACCCGATCCGAAGTACGACCGCGCCCTGGTCAAGCAGCGGCAGCAGGCGAAGCGCGAGCTCGGCGGGCTGGCGGCCGCGGCGCGCAAGGCGCGGCTCGCCTCCGACCCCGAGACCGCGCTGACGATGGACCTGCTGGTCTGGCACCATCAGGACCTGGCGGAGGCGCCGCGCCGCGATCCGTGGGGCCACGACTACGTGGTCCGCAAGCGCAAGACCGGCGTGCGCTGGGAAGTGGTCAGCGCCGGCCAGGACGGTGTGGTCGACACCGCCGACGACCTGGTCGCCGTGGAGCCGCGCGGCGGCGGCCTGTAGGTAGCCCGCGTCGACCGGCGACGGCGGATGCAGGTCGGCGACGATCAGGCCGGCGACGATCAGGCAGGCGACGTCGGCCGGTTCGGGCCGTGCAGGACGACGGCCTTGCCGCGGCGGCGCAGGCGCAGGTTCAGCGCCTCGACGAACACCGAGAAGCCCATCGCGAAGTAGACGTAGCCCTTCGGGATCTCGAGGTGCCAGGACTCGCCGATCAGCGTGAAGCCGATCAGCAGCAGGAAGCTCAGCGCCAGCATCTTGACCGTCGGGTGGCGTTCGACGAACGCGCAGATCGGGTTGACGAACAGCACCATCACGCCGACCGACACCAGCACGGCGGTGATCATGATCGCGATGTGCTGCACCATGCCGACGGCCGTGATCACGGAGTCGAGCGAGAACACCAGGTCGAGCAGTGCGATCTGCAGCAGTACGTTGGCGAACGTCACCCGGGCCGCACCGTCGTGCGTCTCCGCCTCGGTGCCCTCGAGCTTGTCGTGGATCTCGGTGACGCTCTTCCACAGCAGGAACAGCCCGCCGCCGAGCATGATCAGGTCGCGGCCCGAGACCTCGTGGTGCAGCACCGTGAACCACGGTCTGGTCAGGGACATCACCGCGGTGATGCCGAACAGCAACAGGATCCGCATGCCCATCGCCAGCAGCAGGCCGAGACGCCGCGCCTTCGGTTGCTGCTCGGCCGGCAATCGCCCGGTCAGGATCGACACGAACACCAGGTTGTCGATGCCGAGCACGATCTCGAGCACGGACAGCGTCAGCAGGGCGATCCACGACTGCGGGTCAGCGAGCCATTCCATGCCGCGAATCTACCAACGCCCGCTACGCCACGCCTCTGCCACTCTCCTCTCCTCTCCTCTCCTCTCTTCTCTTCTCTGCCTTTTTCTTCTCTGTGTTCTCTGTGTCCTCGTTCTTCCCTCTGTGTTTCCCTTTCTGGGTTCTTCCCAGAGGAAATAAACACAGAGAACACAGAGACCACAGAGAAGAACCAGAAGCAGAAGCAGAAAGGCAGAGAAGAAAAGCAGAGAGAAGAAAACAGAGAGGAGAAGGCCGAGAGAAGGGTGGGACGAGCAGGCGGCGGCTCAGTCGGTGTCGGGGCGGTTGGTGTCCAGCAGGCGCTTCAGCCGTGCTTCGTCGCGCTGTGAGGTGATGGTGCGGGTCTGCGAGGGGACGACGGCGCCGGCGGGCAGTCCCTTTGGCTTGCGGACGTGCTTGCGCTGCGTGTAGATGACGTCGATGCGGGTTTCGCCGCGCGCCTTGCTGAAGTGGACGGCGAGCGCGGCTGCGTCGAGCAGCGTCTCGAGGCTCGCGGTCTTCTGCTTCGGCAGGCGGATCACGACGTGCGAGCCGGGGCGGCCGCCACCGACGTGCAGCCACAGGTCGTTGCCGTTGGCGACGCGCATCGTCAGCCGGTCGTTCTGCTCGTTGTTGCGGCCGACCAGGATCGCGTAGCCCTCGGCGGAGACGAAGCGGCGGAAGTTCTCACCGGGCGCGGCCGGCTTCGGCGCCCTGGGTTGCGGCGCCGCGGTCGGCTGCTGCGAGGGTGGCGGCGCCGTGCCTGCGGCGACCAGGGCGGCGCGCAGTGCGACGAGGCGGTCGGTGAGGTCCGGTGCGGCTTCGGGCAGCGCGGCGGCCTGGGCGGCGAGCGGTTCGAGCGCGGCGACTTCGGCGGTGGCGGCGGCGAGTCGCTGGGCCGTGATCGCGCGCCCCTCCTCCTGCCGGCGCGCCTTGTCGTAGAGCGCCTGCGCCTGGACCACGACCGGCCGCGCCGGGTCGAGTTCGAGCAGACGTTCCTCGCCGTCGCGCTGCGGATCCGGCACGCGCAGGCTGGTCGCGCCGCGCGCGACGGTGTGGGCGTAGGCGAGCATCAGATCCGCCTGTTCGCGGAGGTCGCCGCTGCGATTGCTCTGCGCGAGCTGTTCGGCGAGGCCGCGCTGCTTCTGCGTGGCGCGCTGCAGCGCGCGCGCCGCGGTGCGCTGCAGCAGGTCGCGTTCGCGGTCGTCGGCGGCGCGGTCGTCCCAGGGCGTGAACAGCGCGTCGATCGCGGCCAGCACCGGCGCCGTGAAGCGCGTGGCGCCGCCTGCACCTGCGTCGGCGTCACCCGCGCGCGGCGGCGGCGGCTCGTAGCGGTCGCCGCGGCGCAGCGTGCGCACGGCGGTCTCGACCTCGCGCGACAGCGCGACCGCGCGCCCTTCGGCGTCGAGCAGCGCCCACAGGCCGCGCGAGCCGAACAGTTCGATCGCGAGCCGGCGATCGCCGGCGGGGGTCGCGAAGTGCAGTTCGCAACGCCGCTCACCGGGCGGTTGGACGATGCGCTGCAGCTGCGCGTCGGCCAGGTGGTGGGCCAGCGTGTCGCGCTGCGGGCCGCGACCGAACACCGCCTTGCCGAACCGCCGCGCGGTCGTCGCGACTCGCGCGCGTTGGGCGCCGAGCGCCACGTGCAGGAAGTGCTTGCGCGCGTCGGGTGCCTGCAGCACCAGCAGCAGGTGGGCGCCGGCCAGCAGCGGCACGGCGTCGAGGACGCGCGCGCCGGCGAGCGCCTGCAGCTCGGCGGTCGCCGCCGCCAGCTCGCCGGCCGTCAGGCCACCCGGTGCGCCGGCAGCCATCGCGCCGGTCTCAGCGCTTCAGCTCTTCCACCGGATCGTAGATCCAGGTGAAGGCGGCGTAGTCGAAGTCGACCTGACCCTCGGGGAAGAACAGCTTCAGCTCGCGCGCG
>CAYMRG010000148.1:8934-10394 GCA_964392555.1 uncultured candidatus Brocadiaceae bacterium | reverse complement strand
GCGCTGATCTACTACTCCCGCGTTGCCTCGCGTGGCGAGCGGATTCGCCGTTGGCCAGCGGGAGTAGTAGTCACCCCTGGAGACAACAGCGCGCCTGCGGCCCCTTCTGGCGGCGCGTAGCGCCGCGCAACCTTTGGTTGCGGCCGCAGGACGCGCTGAGAGGGTGTATCACGATTTTCTCTCGGCCTCTCAGTCGTCGTCCTGGTGGCCGTTGTGATCCGGATCCGGTTCGCCGACCAGGCCTTCCAGCCATCGCGATTCGGCGTCGGACCACCCCACGGGCGGGTGGTCGCGCAGCAGCCGGCGTTGGTGTGCGTCGAGCTGCGGCGGTGGTTCGTTCGACTGAGTGAACTTCGCAAGTAGCATCGAGGCGAGAGTGGTCGCTTCGAGGCGGGCTTGATCGGTCTGCTGGTCGGCCTTCGCCTGAGCCCTCTCGCGCGCCGTGGCCTCCGCCGCCTTCTTCAATCGGTGGTAGTCGAGGTAGTCGAAGACTGCCGCGAGGTCTTCGGTGTTGGCATATACCCACACGCGGTACAGGTCACCGATCGACGCCTTACGGCTCTCGAGGGCCAGCAGCACTTGCAGCAACGAACGCGAAGGCACCGCATCGCACAGTTGGGTCCACCAGGTGCTCGGTGCCTTCTCCAGCCCGACCTGTTCGAGTCGAGCCCGCGCGCTGGCGACCTTCGCCGCAACCTCTGCATCCGTTGCTGCGGCCAATTCCAGGGGGATGCCGCTGCCGATGGTCTGGTCGAGACCATCGACAAGGAAATCCTGTTTGACGCCCTCCATCGGACTCGGCTGCGGTGACTTGCCGGCCTGCCGCGCATTGTCTCTCTGCTTCTTCCGCCGCAGGTAGTCAAGGTAGTGAAGGTTGGCCTGGATATCGTCCGTGTTGCTGTAGACCCAGGTCAGGAAGAACTCGGTGATGGTGGACTGGCGGTCCACCAGACCAATCGCCGTGCGCAGCACGGTGTGGAGGTTGCGCTTGTTCTCGCTCTCGAATGACAGCCACCACTTGCGCGCGCTGCCCGTGGTATCAGCCCAATCCAGCCGCTGCTTTGCCAGGTCGAGTTGCTCGCGGATGGCTTCATCCGACATGCCGTCGATGTCCGCACTCCGCGGTGGGGGAGCGGGTTCGATCGCCGCCTGCCAATCGGCCACACGGAAGTCCGCGCTCGGCGGCGTCGTGTCGCTCGGGGGCAGCAGTGCGCCCTCTTCGGCATCGGGGTCCGCGCCGGTGGCCCGCAAGACCGCGCGCAGGCGTTGCCGCAGGGCTCGGTGCGCGTAGGCGGCGCCTTCCCCCAGCAGCGTTCGCAGACCCTGCAGCGAGCAGGCGCGCGCCGGGCCATGCTGGCCGGCGGCCAGGTGCGTTTCGGCGGCGACGGCGAGGCCGGCGGCCTGGGTCCGCAGGTCGCCGGCCTGCTGCCGCTCGAGTGCGAGTCGTGCGAGTGCATCCA
>CAYMRG010000148.1:0-8924 GCA_964392555.1 uncultured candidatus Brocadiaceae bacterium | reverse complement strand
ACCTCGTCCGCGGCCAGACCCGAGGCGTCCAGTCGAAGTCGCAGCGTCACGAGCGACGCGCTGTTGGCAATGGCGAGGAACCCATCGCGCTTGGCCTCCGCGACCAGCGTCGATGCCTGCTGGGCGAGCGTGCCGTCCGGACTCGCGCGGTCGATCAGCCGATCGCACTGCGCGTCGAGCTTGGCCAGGCGGGCGCTGAAGTTGCCATAGTTGAGGTGCGATGCAGTCGAGGCGACCTGGTAGTCGTCGAGTGCGGCGGCGACACCCACACCGCGGTCCTTCGCGACCGCCAAGGCGGCCGCCGCCACATCGGCGTCGGTGTGGGCGGGATGGAACCGGTTCAGCAGTGCGAGGAGCGCTGCCGCGTTGTCGGTCTGCCCGATCGCGGCGAGAGCGTGGACCAGGCCGGACAGGCTCCAGCGGATGCAGTTCGCGGCCATGACGCGGTGGTCCTTGGCGTGGAACAAGGGCAGCGCGTTCGCCCGGCAGGTCTGGAAGGCGACGATCGCCGAGCCGTTGCGATTCCCCGCGGCTTCGACGTGGCCGAGGGTCAGCGCGCGGCGTGCGCGCAGCAGCAGCGAGAATTCGAAGCCGCGCTCCTCCGGCGGGACGCGGAGGGCGCCTTCGGAGATCGACATCAGTTCGTCCCGGGATGCCGCGACCTGGCCCTGCAGCAGCAGGTTGTCGGCGCGCAGGCACTGCAGCAGGCCGCGCAGGATCTCGTACTCGAGACCGCCCCAGCGCAGCCGCTTCATGTCGTCCAGAACATGGATCGCGCGGTCGAGCCACCCGGCGCGGCGTGTGACGACGGCACCCTTGGTGCGGTAGCGCAGGCTCGTCTCGATGTAGTCGTAGAACAGCGAGAACGCGTGCAGCGCTCCGCCTTGGTCGAGCAGGTCGAGGATCGTCTGCCAGCGCGGCTCGAGTCGTTCCAGAGGCAGGGCGCCGTCCTCATACCGAATGTCCTCCGCCTGCCACGCCGCGATGCGCCGCCGCAAGAACGCCTGGTAGTGCGGATCGTCCTCGGGCGAGTGCTGCTGCAGCGCGCGCCGCATGACCGGGTGCGCGTCGTAGCGGTCCATCGCGCCGGAGCAGCCGAGGATCTTCCAGCTCCGCAGGCGCTGCAGCGCGCTCCACAATTCGCGCTCGGTCGGAAATTGCCCCGCGTTGCCACCCACCAGCAAACGCAAATCCGCGTAGCCGATGCCGGTCGGCTCCTCGAGCACGCGCTGCAACAGGGTCCAGTCGTTGCGTTCGTCGCGTAGCCGATGGATCGTCCGGAGCAGGATCTTGGCCTGCACACTGCCCATGTGGCGCAGGTGCTCCGCCAACGGCTCCGCCGCGGACACCGGCACACACCATGGGTCGCTGCGCAGGGGTTCAGGCAGGTCACCCTTCCACGTGCGGAAGTCGGTTCTGCCGGGCGTGTGCCGGGCAACGAGCGTCGCCAGCAGCGCCATCGGCAGGGCGAAGCCGCGAAGCGTGCCGCAACAGAGGTCCGCCAGCGTGCCCCCGCCGAGTTCTTCGGGCAGCGTCTGGTCCTCCCAGGTGAGGCCGTGACGTTCCCACAGCCGGCGGGCTTCGCTCACATCCAGGCCCGGCAGCGGCATGACGCCCGCCGTGGGTGGCGTTGCGCCAGCGAGATCCTCGACCACCGTCGGAACGAACCGCGAGGTCAGCAGGATGCGGACATTGGGCAGCGCGACGACGCGGCGCAGGAAATGCGACAGGCAGCTCGTGTCCTGGCCGGTGGCCATTCCCTTCAGCTCGTCGCTGCCGGCGTCGCTGAAGCCGAGCAGGTAACGCAGCGACGTGGCTTCGTCAGGGGCACCGTGATCCACCAAGGAGCGCGCGAGGTCGCGCAAGCGCAGGTCGAGTCCGGGGCCTTCGTCGACCGCGATCTCGCCGCGGAAGTGCTCGTAACACACGAACAGGCGCTCGATGCCGTCGAGCACGAAGACGTAGTCGGCGCGGTCCTTGGCCAGCTCCTGCAGCAGCGCTTCCATCAGCCCGGCCAGGTCGTTGCGCTCGAGGCAGGTGCCGGCGTGGCGCGAACTGCCCTGCAACCACCACAACGCGTGCGCCGCGAACTGTTCGGTGCCGGCGTCGCGAGCGTAGAAGCTCCACCACATGCTGCGCAGGCGTCGGCGACGGCCCGGCAGCCCGCGAAACCAGCGCCACGCCAGCGCCGATTTGCCCATGCCGCCGAGGGCCGCGATCGTCAGCAGCCGCGGGGAGGCCTCATCGGAATCCCACGTCCGCAGCGTCGCCATCGCGGCGTCGCGCACGATCTCCGTGTCCTCGTCGAGCAGCACATAGGGATGCGCGACGTACGCGGGCTCGTCGGGCGGTGGCGGCGGATAGGCCTGCTGGTCCACCGACGGACGATTCATCCAGCCGAGCAGGTCGAGCGTGTGCCAACGCACCTCCTCGGGGTCGGCGAACTCGCGCGTCGGTATGCCATCGCCGCGAATGCGCTGCTCGAACGCGGCGCGCCGCGTGCTCTCTTCGACCGGGGCCGGCGACTCCAGCAGATCGCGCGCTTCGGGATCGCGGAGCAAGAATGCGCGCTGCTTGCCGTGCTGCGTCGCATAGTCGTACTCCTGTTCGGTCAGCGACAACAGGTCCAGTGCGCCGCGCGCGCCATCCGGCCGCGGCCGAGGCGCGCCCATGCGATCGCCGAGGATGCCGAGGTAGATCGTGCACAGGTCGACGTAGCGGTAGGACTCCTCGAGTTCGTTGGTCGACCGCTGCAGCTCGGTGAAGTCGAGCGCTTGGACGTGGCCGCCGTCCTTCAGGCAGCGATGGTTGAGCTGCGCGACGGCGGCGCGCACGAGGTCGCGCACCTGTTCGAGGCCTTGGAACGTGCTGCTGAGCAGCACCGCGGCGCGCGTGATCTGCGATGCATGCGTGAACAGGTCGGCGGCGATCTGGAACGACAGGTCGGCCGAAGCGGCGTCGAAGCGTTCGGGCTTGCCGTGGCTGGCCAGCACCGACTGCAGCACGTCGTGCATCGCCTTGCGCGCGGCGGGGCAGTAGCCCGCGATGCGCGCCGATCCCTCCCTGGGGATCTTGAGAAAGACCTTTTCGCGGGTCGCGCCCGGCCGAGTGGACAACTGCTCGCGCTGGGCCGCGGCGACTTCGTCCCGGATCCGCTTGGCGATCGCCAATTCGCACCGAATCAGCTCGACAAGGCGCAACTGCTGCGTCTCGTCGAGGTGGCGCGCGCTGTTGTCCGGCAGGCAAAGGACCAGGAACACCGCATCGCACCCGCGCATCTTGGCCTCGACCTCGACCTCCGTCGGCAGCGCCCAATCGGGCTGCCCGAAGGCGAGCGCTTGGTGGCGCACACCGGTCGTCCGCAGCGCCATCTGCGCGTGGCGGAACAGTGCATGCCCGTCGTTCCAGCCGGCGCCGAGCCCGAGATAGGCATACCCGGGGCGCTGTTGAAGCCAGAAGTTGCTGGTCGGCATGGGGCGAGGCCGCGGGGTTCGGCGGCGGGATCTCGCGTCAGGTTGCGCGGCCGGATTGTGCCCGTCAAGTAGCTGTCGCGCGGGGTGCCAGTCTGCGCCGCGGTCTTTGCCTCACGTCGTGCCGCAGTAGACTGGCACCGTGCTCGATGGCTACACCGAAGGCTGGCTTGCGGCGGATAAGGCGCACGCCCTCCTGGCATACATCGATGCCTCTGAGCGCAGAAACCGATGAGTGCCAACGTTCTCCCCACCCCCACCGAACTGATCGCCCACGTCGACCAATTCGTGCACGGCCAGGCCCGCGCCAAGCAAGACCTCGCGGTCGCGATCTACAACCACTACCTCGCCCAGGCCCACCGCGACCGAGGCGGGCCGGATCTCGGTCGCCAACACATCCTGCTGCTCGGTCCGACCGGCGTCGGCAAGACCTACCTCGTCAAGACGATCGCCGAATTCCTCGGTGTGCCGCTCGGCTTCACGAGCGCCACGGGTCTCGTCGAAGCCGGCTACAAGGGCAATTCCGTCGAGACCCTGATCGCGACGTTGCTCGACCGCGCGGGCGGCGATCCGCGCAAGGCGGAGAAGGGCATCGTGTTCTTGGACGAGGTCGACAAGATCAAGCGCGGCGACACCGGCGGCGTGCGCGACGTCAGCGGCGAAGGGGTGCAGAACGCCTTGCTGACGCTGCTCGACGGGCGCATTTCCGAAGGCGATCAAGGCAGCCCGCATGCGGCGATCGACACGTCGCGCCTGCTGTTCGTCTGCGCCGGCGCGTTCGTCGGCCTCGACCAGATCGTGCAGCGACGGCTCGGCAGTGGGCGCAGCAGGCTCGGCTTCGTGCCGCGCCCGGCCGAGCAGCGCGACGAGCGCGGCGACCAGCGGCTCTACGAGACGCTGTGCCAGGCGCAGACCAGCGACTTGGTGGCGTTCGGCATGATCCCCGAGTTCATCGGTCGGCTCGCGACGATCACGGTGCTGCACGAGCTGCCGCGCAGCGCGTTGCGCACGATCCTGGGCCAGGGCGTGCAGCGTTCGGCGCTCGCGCGGCAGCAGGAGTTCGCGCGCATCCACGGCATCGAGCTGGTCATCACGGACGATGCGCTGGACGCGATCGCCGCGGAGGCCGAGGCGCTCGGCACCGGGGCACGAGGACTCGACCGTTTGGTCGGCCGCGCCGTCGACAGCGTCGACCATCGCTGGCCCGAGCTCGCCGCCGAGGGCGTCGTGCGCGTCGTCATCGATCGGGCCGTGATCGAACGCGGTGAGCCGCCGCAGCTCGAGCGCGGCGACCCGATCGTGCCGCCGATCGCCGCCGACCTGCGCGCGGCGGCGCTGCGTGGCATGCCGCCGCGACCCGCACCCGGCACCGATGCCCGAGGCGCCGTCGCGCGGCGCGGCGAGCTCAGCGATGCGCAAGTTCGCGACGAGATCGATCGCCGGAAGCGCGAGCAGCTCGATTGGCCCAACACGACGGGCAGCGCGCGCAAGTGGTGGGAGACCTTCGAGAGCGAGAACGAGCAGCGCCTGCGCCTCGTGCTGAGGCTCTGCGACGAGCTGGCCCAGCGCGGTGCGACGATCACCGAATTCTTCCTGGCCTATGTCTACAGCAACACGGACAACATCCAGGCCAACCTCCACTACCTCGACTACTTGCGGTCGAAGAAGGAGGAGGACGAAGCGCGGCGGAAGAAGGGCACGTACTGATCGCGCGTCGCGTGCCGACGCACAGGCGCCATCGGCGCCGAGGATGGACATGAAGATCGAGACAAAGGTGGCGTGGCCGAAGGACCACCCGTGGAATCGCCAGCTGGTGCGCAGTCTGAAGCAGGGTCGCGCCATCCGCCACGCCGCGCTAGGGCAGGCCGTTGGGGATCGGGACGGCTGCGTGCGGTTCGATCCGCACGCGTCGCAGCCGCTGAAGAAGGAGAACTTCGTCCTGTTCCACTACAGCGTGTTCCTCGAGCGCGCGGACGGCGCCATTGCCGTGTTCCACCGGCCCAGCGAAGAGCAAGGCCAGCAGCGCATCACCGAGGGGCCGTCCATTCTGCTGTCGCACTCCAATCCCGATCCGCCGTTCCATGCCGTGCCGCGGATCTTGGCGGAAGAACTCTGTGTCGGCGGCCGCATGCGCATCCACGACATCGAGCCGGTGGGCGTCGCGTGGAACCAGGTGCCGCCCCGCGACGGGCGGCCGAAGCCGACCTACGTGCTCGCGATCTACCGCCACCACTTTCCGGCGGGGCTGCCGCTGCACGGTCGCTTCAAGGACTCGCCGGACCGCTTCCGGCGCTGGCACCCGAAGGCTGAGCTGCCCGAACTGCTGACGCGGTCGGGCTATCTCGACCAAGTGATCGGCCACCAGCTCGCGGCTGGCGCGTTCACGCCGGTGGTCGAAGGCAAGGATGCGGTGGTGTTCGCGCCGGCGTCGCGGATCGTCGGATCGCGGCGCGATGGAGCGCGCGGTCGGCCGCAGGCCGTGGCGGCCGACGAATTCGAGCAACTCGAGTACTCGCCGGGTTTCCACGTCTTCGTATCCCACGCCGCCGAGGACTCGTTTGCCGCATACGCGCTCTATCGCTTCCTGATCGACGAATCGAGCCGGCGTATTCTGGCGCGTATCGACCTCGAAGACCTCAAGGACGGCGAGCGCCTGGCGATGATCGAGCCGATGATCCGCGAGTGTGATGGTCTCGTCTTGCTGATCACGCCCAACCTGGTCGCGAAGGCGCGGCGCAAGCAGCAGAATTGCGAGCACGATTGGGTGCGGGACGAAGTCGAGATCGCCAAGGCCGCGGGCAAGACGATCATCGGCTTCCAGTTGGGCACCGAAGAGCGACCCTACTACCTCGATCAGGACATCATCGTGAACGGCAAGGGCGACTATCCCAACTGGCTCAACGAGGTCCGTTCGCTGGTGGCGCTGGTGCGCGAGAAGTTCGGCCGCAAGAGGTCGTGATCGGGTCGCTCCGCACCATCGCCCACGCTGCCACGGCGCGACGCATGACCGGCAGGTGGCCGTGGACGCCGCGAAGGCTCGCTGAAGCTCATCCTGGCGGACTTCCGCGGCAGTCGGTTCGTCGACGCCGCGCGCAGGGTGCTGCATCGTGCGCCTACCTGGCCCGCATGTCTCACCAGCCGCAGCGTCCGGGAATGGCGAAAGCGGCGCACTCCTTCGTGGTGGTGGTGAGGCGTACGGGATAGCCTTGCGTTCCGTCCATGAATTGCGAGGACGGCCATGGTCCGCATCCTGCTCTCCGCCGCTTTGCTGGCCGCGTCCGTGCTCGTCGCGGGCTGCGCGGCCCCGGGTCCTGCTGCCGCGGTTGCGGGGATGGAGGCGCAGCTGCGCGAACTGCTCGTGACTCGGCTGGCGGCGAACCGCGCCGGCGACCGCAGCTTCTATGAGAACCTGCTCGCGCCGGAGTTCGCGGCGCTTCTGCCCTACGCTCGTGCCCTCGGCCGCAGCGAGTATCTGGAGCACGAGTTCGGCGGTCGCGCCGGACCGGTGGCAGCGCCGCCTGCCACGGTCGATGAGGTCGACGTGCGCGTCTGCGGTGATGGCGCCGTGATGCGCTATCGCGCGTTCGAACCGAATGCAGTGGGAACGGTCGTCTTCGTGGTGCAGACGTGGCGACTCGACAGCTACGTGCGTCGGGATGGACGTTGGCGGTTGTTGACGATGGCGGTCACCGAGCCGCCGCAATGGCCGGATCCGGTGGTGCTGCCGGCGAGCACGCTCGACGAGTTGGTTGGCCGCTACCGGCTGGGTCCAGACGCCTACGTCGATGTCGCGCGAGCCGGCGACCACCTCATGGCCAAGGTCACGGGGCAGTCGGCGAGCGAGTTGTTCGCGGAGAGCCCGACGACGTTCTTCGATCGCGGCGACAGTCCCCTGGCGCGCACGGTATTCGAACGCGACCGCCAAGGGCGCGTGGTGGCGCAGGTCTACGTCGCGCAGGGGCAGCGTCAGCGCGCGACGCGAGAGCCTTGAGTTGCGTTCGCCGCATCGCCGAATCCCGATTGGCAGGTGGCGATGCCGCCGGCGAAGCATCACGATCCGGACCATGCGGACTGCCCCGTTCCTGCTCGTCGTCTGTGGTTGCGCGGGATTCCGGCCCGACTCGCCGCCTGCGCCGCCCGCCATCGCGTACGGCTTCGAGGCGTCAGCCACCGACGGCACGCCTTTGGGTTGGAGGATGCGCGGCGGCGAGTATGCCGTGGTCGACGAATGCGCGCACGGTGGCCGGCAGTCGCTGCGTCTGCGCGCCGACGGTCGCGACGACCTGGCGGCCGCCACGATCGAACTACCGGCCGCCGGTCTGGTCGGCAAGCGCGTGCGCGTGAGCACCTGGCTGCGGACGCGCGACGTGATGGACACGGCCACGCCGTGGCTGCGAGCCGATGACGGCGAACGGGCGATGAGCCTGGCGTTCGACTTCCCGGCGCACGGCACGGTCGATGCCTGGACCGAGTCGGTTGCCGAGATCGAAGTGCCACCGGCGAAAACCGTGAGCTTCGGTGTCGCGTTGATCGGCGCCGGCACGGCCTGGTTCGACGATGTGCGGGTCGAGGTGATCGAGGCAGCCGCCGCGACCATCGTCCTCGGCGGTGTGGTGACCGACGCCGCGGGCAGGCCGGTCGCCAACGCCACGGTGGGCTTGCTGCGAGGTTCGGGGGCAGCGCAGCATGCGTGCACCGACGCCGAAGGTCGTTACTCGTTCCGTACTGCACCCGGTCGGTATGCGGTGTCCGCCTGTGCGCCCGGGGCGGTGACCGCGGTGGGCAATTTCCTCGCCACGGCGCAGTACGACACCGACGCGCCGCGGCTCGACATCTCGCTCGGTCCGCAGGGTGGGGTCATGGTCCGCGGCCAGGTGACCGGAACGCCGCCTCGCGGCAGCCATGTCGAGGTCGCCCGCTACAGCAACGAGAGCGGAGACACCTTCGTGCTGCCCCTGGCGGCGGACGGCCGGTTCGGGGCGCTGTTGCCGCGTGGGGACCGCTACCGGGTCCGCATGCTGGCGCCGAGCCCGTCGACGGTCGATGTCCTGCGCAGCGACGACGTCGCGATCGCCTCGTTGCCGGCCACGCCGCCGCCGGTGCCGCCGCAGGTCGTGGACTGGATCGCGGCCAACACCACGCCCCTCGCGCACGGTGAAGCCGGACAGGGACTGGCGGACATGTCGCCGCTCGCCGCGATCGTCGGTGGGGCGACGGTCGTCGGCCTGGGCGAGGCGACCCACGGCGCGCGCGAGATGTTCGCGATCAAGCATCGCCTGATCGAGTACCTCGTGGCCGAGCACGGGTTCACGGTGATCGCCTTCGAGGGCGGCTTCACCGAATGCCTGGCGCTGGACCGCTACGTGCAGGGCGGTGCTGGCGACGCGGCGCACCTGCTGTCGCATCTGGTGTGGGTCTGGGACACGGCGGAGATCGCGGCGCTCGTCGAATGGC
>CAYMRG010000147.1:0-10421 GCA_964392555.1 uncultured candidatus Brocadiaceae bacterium | reverse complement strand
GACCGCCGTGATCTCCGGGTGCGCCTTCAGCGTCTCGAGCAGCAGCTTGGCGATCAGCCACAGCCCCTCGGGGTGCAGCGAGACCTTCTTGCCGTTGATGTAGAACGTCGAACGCTTGCCCGACGCGAGCACGATGTCCAGGCCGTCCTTGTAGGCGCGTTCGCGGACGAGCTGCAGGAGGCGGGACTTGGCCTGCCGGGGATCGAAGGGCTTGGTCACGCCGGGCATGGATAGCGCCAGCGAGGGAACCTGTCCAAGGCGATCGTCGCCGCCCGCCCATCGGCTACCCTCGGCGTCATGACCAAGAGCAGCACGCCGGTCGATTCCGATCTGTTCTCGTTCATCGCGGTGGCGACGACGCCCGAGGACGCCCTGCTGCGCGACCTGCGCCTGGCGGCGCAGGCGGCGGGCCTGCCCGAGATCCACATCGCGCCGGAGCAGGCGGCCTTCCTGCAGATCGCGCTGCGGGCGGCGCACGCCCGGGTCGTCGTCGAGATCGGCACGCTGGGTGGCTATTCCGCAATCGCGATGGCGCGGGCGCTTCCGGCCGATGGCCGCGTCATCACGCACGAACTGGAGCCGCACCACGCCGAGTTCGCCCGACGGTGGATCGCGCGGTCGGACCAGGCCGGCAAGATCGAAGTGCGCGTCGGCAACGCTGCGGATACGCTCTCCGCCCTGGCGCCCGGCTCCGCCGACGCGGTGTTCGTCGACGCCGACAAGCCCGGTTACGTGAACTATCTGAAGCACGCGATGCGCATCCTGCGACCCGGTGGCGTGCTGCTCGCCGACAACGTGCTGGCGAGCGGCGAGGTCGCGTACGGTGACGGCCCGACGGCGGTCGCGATGCGCGCGTTCCTCGCGGCGGTACGTGAAACCCGCGGCCTGCAGTCGGTGATCGTGCCGCTCGGCGACGGTTGCCTCTATGCCGTCAAGAACCTCGGAGTCGACGAGTGAGCGAGCCCGCCCGCGACCGCCCGCAACGCTACGGCCAGTTCGGTGAAACCGGCCCGAGCTCGCTGCCGCAGCCGATGCTGCTCGTCGCCGATTTCGCGGCGGCCGAGATCAAGGTCCGCAGCGGCATCGACAGTTCGCGGCTGATCGTGCTCAATGGCCAGGACGAACCCCTCGCGCGCGCCGCGGCGATGCAGGGCGTTGCCGAAGGCCGCGGGCCGGTGCCGTCGCGCCCGCACCGTGCGCCGTGGCGCACGCTGGTCGTGATCCCGACCTACAACGAGAAGGACAACCTCGAGCCGATCGTCCGCGCGATCCACTCCTACCTCGACACCGACATCCTGGTCGTCGACGACGGCTCGCCGGACGGCACCGGCGCGATCGCCGACCGCCTCGCCGCGGCCGACGGGCGCATCCACGTGCTGCACCGCACCGGCAAGCAGGGCCTCGGCACGGCCTACCTGGCCGGGTTCGCGTTCGCGATCCAGAACGGCTACGAGCGCGTCTGCGAGATGGACGCCGATTTCAGCCACGCGCCGTGGGACCTGCCGCGGCTCGTCCACGCGAGCGACGACGCCGATCTCGTGATCGGCAGCCGCTACGTCAAGGGCGGCTGCACCGTCGGCTGGGGCTTCAAACGCCGCATGCTGTCGCGCGGCGCGAACCTCTACACGCGCATGGTGCTGTCGTCGGGCATCCGCGACAACACGGCGGGCTTCCGCTGCTTCCGCACCAAGGCGCTCGCGCAACTCGATCTCGGCGCGATCTCGGCGCAGGGCTACGCGTTCCAGATCGAGATGGCGTTCCGCATGGTGCGCGCGGGCTTCAAGGTCCGCGAGGTGCCGATCCACTTCGTCGATCGCCGCGTCGGCAAGTCGAAGATGGACGGCAAGATCGCGCGCGAGGCGCTGCTGCTGGTGCCGAAGCTGCGCGGCCGCGTCAGGAAGTCGCCCGGCTGAACAGGCTGTGCCCTGACGGGGATGGACGCAGCCCTACCGCTGTCTAGATTGCGTCGATGACCTACGTCGATGGCTTTCTGCTGGTCGTCCCGAACAAGAAGCTTGCCGCATACGCCGCCATTGCCAAGCAGGCGGGCAAGGTGTGGAAGGAGCTGGGGGCGCTCGAGTATCGCGAGTGCGCCGCCGAGGACATGACCGCCGCCTTCGGCATCCCGTTCCCCAAGCGCGTCAGCGCCAAGAAGGGCGAGACGGTGGTGTTCTCGTGGATCACCTACAAGTCGCGCGCGCATCGGGATCGCGTCAACAAGAAGGTCATGAAGGACCCGCGCATGCTGGCGATGTGCGGCAAGCAGCAGCCGTTCGATCTGCAGCGCATGTCGTACGGCGGCTTCACCGTGCTGGTCGAGATGTAGGTGCGGTCACATCCGGGCGTGGCCCGGGTCGCCGCTCGCGAGAAGAGGCCGCAGGCACGCTGCCGTCTCCAGGGGCGACTACTACTCCCGCTCGCCAACAGCGAATCCGCTCGCCACGCGAGGAAACGCGGGAGTAGTAGTCAGCTTCGGCACGCTGGCCGCGAGCATGCCCTTGCCGAACGGCACCGCGTCGTAGCTGTCGCGCCAGGCTGGACTGGTTGAAGCCGAACGAGACGGTCGCGAACGCCGACTGCAGGCGGAGCGGACGGCGCGTTCGTCCGGGGCGCGTCAGGGCCTGCAAACGGCGGCTCGGCTGCGTGTGGGCGGGCCGCGGCCGCAACCGTGGATGCGGCACGGGGCCCAACTGCGTATGCGCCCCTGGGATTCTGATCATGGCCGTCCCCCGAGATGCGGTGGATGATCTCCGCAGGTGGACACCATGAACGACTCGCCGCGCGACCCTCGCCATCACCCCGAGACCCGCAGCGTCGCCGAAGGCTTCGACCCGCGCCTGTCGGTGATGGCCGTCCGCCCGCCGATCTACCCGGTGTCGACGTTCGCGTTCCGAACCGCCGAGGAGGCAGCGCATTGGTTCGACGTCGCGCTCGGTCGCGCCGCCGCCGCGCCCGGCGAGTCGTCGAGCCTGATCTACGCGCGGCTCAACCACCCCAACGCGGAGATGTTCGAGGACGCGCTGTGCGCGGTCGAGAAGGGCGCCAAGGCGGCGCTGGCCTTCTCGAGCGGCATGGCGGCGATCACGACGACGCTGCTCGCGCTGCTGCGGCCGGGCGACAAGCTCGTCTACTGCCGGCCCGTCTACGGCGGCACCGACTGGGTCATGACCCACATGCTGCCCGAGTGGCGGATCGAGACGATCGCGACCGACGGCGACTCGCCCGCCGCCTGGCAGAAGGCGATCGCCGCCGCCGGCGATCGGCTCGGCGCGGTCTACATCGAGACGCCCGCCAACCCGACGCTGCGCCTCACCGACCTCCGCGCCGTGATCGCCGCCGTGCGCAAGGCGCAGAAGGACCGCCATGTCCCGGTGCTGGTCGACAACACGTTCCTCGGCCCGGTCTTCCAGTCGCCGCTCCAGCTCGGCGCCGACCTCGTGCTCTATTCGGCGACCAAGTTCCTCGGCGGCCACAGCGACCTCGTCGCCGGCGCCGCCGCCGCGCGCGACCCCGAGCTGCTCGGCAAGGTCCGCACGCTGCGCGCGTTCCTCGGCACGATCTGCGAGCCGTTCACCGCGTGGCTGCTGCAGCGCAGCATGGCGACGCTGCACGTGCGCATGATCAAGCAGAGCAAGAACGCCGCGAAGATCGTCGAGAAGCTCAAGGCCCACCCCGCCGTCGAACGCGTCCACCACCTGACGCAGCTCCAAGGCGAACAGGCGAAGATCTTCCAGGAGCAATGCTCGGCCCCCGGCTCGCTGATCTCGATCGAGCTGCGCGGCGGCCGCGCGGCCGCGTTCCGCTGCCTCAATGCGCTCAAGCTCGTGCGCCTCGCGGTGTCGCTGGGTGGCGTCGAGTCGCTGGCGTGTCACCCGCGCTCGACGACCGCCAGCGAGATGACGGCCGAGGACCTCACCGCGAGCGGCATCACCGAGGGGCTGGTCCGGCTCAGTATCGGGATCGAGTATTGGCGCGATATCGCGGCCGATCTGGAGCAGGCGCTCGATCAGGCGTTGTAAGGCCCGATCGAGCGAACGACGCCGGCCTCAGCACTTGCCGGCGGCGAGGCGATCCTGCTCGATGTCGGTGATCATCTGCTCGGTGATGTCACCGGTCGGATATTCGCCTTCGAAGCAGGCCTTGCAGAACTCGAGCTTGCCGTTGCCGGCCGTGCGGACCGCGTCGACCATCTCCTCGATGGTCTGGTAGAGCACGAAGTCGGCGCCGAGTTCCTTCGCGATCTCCTCGCTGTTGCGGCCGCGCGCGATGAACTCGCGCTTGGTCGACATGTCGATGCCGTAGAGGCAGGGGAACAGCAGCGGCGGCGAGTACGACGCGAGGTAGACCTTCGCCGCACCCATCTGCCGCGCGATCTTGACCATCTGCCGGCTGGTGTTGCCGCGCACGATCGAGTCGTCGAGGATGATGACGCGTTTGCCCGCGAACTCGGCTTTGATCGGGTTGAGCTTGGCGCGGATCGAATCGCGGCGCGCCTTCTCGTTCGGCATGATGAAGGTGCGGCCGACGTAGCGGTTCTTGACGAACCCCTCGCGGCAAGGCAGCCCCAGCTCCTCGGCCATCGTCTGGCCGGCGGTGCGCGCCGATTCCGGCACCGGGATGACGACGTCGGCCTGGAGGCCGGTCGCGCGGAACGCGCGACCGAGGCGGCGGCCGAGTTCCATGCGCGCCTCGTAGACCGAGGTCTTGTCGAGGAACGTGTCGGGCCGGGCGAAGTAGATGTACTCGAAGATGCACGGCCGGTGCGGCTTGTCGACGACCTGCACGAAGCGCGGCACGCGATCCTGGCCGATCCACAGCAGCTCGCCGGCCTTGAGGTCGCGGACGACCTCGTAGCCCGAGACGTCGAGCACGACCGACTCGCTGGCGACCGCGTACCACGTGCCCTCCGGCGTCACCTTCTTGCCGAAGATGATCGGCTTGATGCCGTACGGGTCGCGGAACGCATACATGCCCTCGCTGGTGATGCCGACCACCGAGTAGGCGCCCTTGACGCGGTCGAAGACCTCCTTGACCGCGACGCGCACGTCCTCGACCTCGACCGGCTCGCTCTTGCGGCGCATCAGCGCATCGGCGAACACGTAGAGCACGACCTCGAGGTCGCAGTTGCTGCCGAGGTGGATCTTGCGCTGGCCGAAGTAGGTGCGCTTCAGCTCGTGGAAGTTGGTGACGTTGCCGTTGTGCGCCATCGCGACGCCGACGGGGTAGTCGAGCCAGAACGGCTGGACGTCGGTGTCCTCGCCGAGCCCGACGGTCGGGTAGCGCACATGGCCGACCGCCAGCGGGCCACGCAGGCGCTGCAGGTGCTTGTCCTGGAAGACCTCGCGCACGAGGCCGAGGCCCTTCTTGGCCTGGAACTTGTCGTTGAAGGTGACGACGCCCGCCGCGTCCTGGCCGCGATGTTGGATCGCGACCAGACCGGCGAGCACGTCGTGGATCGCGTCCGAGCCGTTCGGCCCGTAGATCGAGATGAAGCCGCACATGTAGGGCTGCGAGTTTACCATCCGCGCGGCCATGGTGAATCTCTGCAACGTCGACGGCGTGATCACGGCCGAGGCCGACGCGCGCATCCCGCTCATGGACAGGGGGTTCCTGTTCGGCGACTCGATCTACGAAGTGGTCCGGGCGACCGCCGGCGTGCCGTTCGCCTGGGCTCGCCACTTCGACCGGCTGCGAACGTCCGCGCTCGGCATGCGGCTCGCGCTCGACCTCGACGACGCGGCCCTGGCGCGCCGGATCGCGGCGACCCTCGCGGCGTCGGGGATCGCCGACGCCTACGTCCGCGTGATCGTCACCCGCGGCGTCGGCTCGGCGCCGAGCATCGACCTCGCCTGCGCGACCGGCAGGCCGTGCTGGATCGTCATGGTGCGGCCGGCGCCGGGCGCCCCCGGCCAGACCACCCGCCTCGCGATCGTCGAGCGGCTGCGCAACGATCGGCGAGCGCTGGATCCGGCGGTGAAGAGCGGCAACTACCTCAATTCGGTGCTCGGCCTCGCCGAGGCGAAGCAGCTCGGCGCGACGGATTGCCTGATGGTCAACGCCGCCGGCTGGCTGACGGAGGCGTCGACGTCGAACCTGTTCGCGCTCATCGACGGCGTCTGGTGCACGCCGCGACTCGACGACGGCATCCTTGCCGGCGTCACGCGCGCGCTGCTGCTCGAGTTCCTGCCGCGATGCGGCGAACGGGTGGCCGAGCGCCACCTGGCGGTCGCCGATCTCCAGCGCGCGGACGAGGTGTTCTTGTCCAGCACACTGCGCGACATTGGTCCGGTGACGCACATCGACGGCCGCGCCCTGCACGGCGGCGAAACCGGGCCGCGTTGCCGCCACCTGATGGCGGCATTCGCGGCGCATCGTGCGGCATTGCTCGCCGAGGTCGACGAGCCGGGCTGGCGCAAGCTGCTCGCCGCGGGAACCTGATCGCGGCGAACGTCACGGCCAGTCCGGGCGTCGGCGCCCGACGCCGCAATCCGCGCAGCGACCCGCGCGCGATCAGCTCAGCACGTCGGCGAGGATCGACTGGATCTTCTCGAGCGCACCGAGATAGCGCGCCTTCGCCTGCTCGCTGCCCTTCACGGCGGCGACGATGCCCTCGATGGTGTTCGCCATCACCGGGGCGACAGGATTCTTGCGCGGGCGGCCCGGGCCACGCTTGATGCCGGCGGGTGCTGCCGCCTTCTTCGCCTTGCGCGCAGAGCCGGCCTTGACGATGCCGAGCAGCAACTGCGCGCGCCCGAACATGATCGGGAAGATCTTCAGCTTCTTCTTCGCGGCGGCGTCCCGGATGTCCGAATACGTCGCGTTGCGGTCCTTCTTGAGACTCTCGACGATGAAGTCCATCGCCGGATTTGGTTTCTTGGCAGCCATTTCGCTTTCTCAGAATCGGTTTCTGACGAGGAAGTCGCCTCGCAGGAGGCGGGTAGTGACCTGGGCAGGTCGACGGGGGGAATTGTCGCTTGGCGCTGTTTGGCGCGCAACAAATACCCCCGCCAAACGCGAACGGATTTCCTACCCTCCGCCGAAGACGGACCTCACGGCTTGCGGGCGACGTCCCACGATTCGCCCGGTGCCAGCAGCACGGACGGTCGCGGCAACAAGGCCTTCTGCAGCAAATGCAGGTTCGTCAACGCCATACGCGGAATGCCGGGCACGGACTGACAGAGGAACGAGTCGTCGATCACGATCAGGCCGGGATTGGCCTTCGCCGCGATCTCGAGCGCGTCGGGATTGCGCGGCGACAGCAGCATGACGTCGACGGGCTGCTCGGGCACCTCGTCCGGCTGCAGGTTCTGGCCGACGATCAGCAGGCTCGGCGCCTCCGGCAGGTCGACGCGATAGCTGCAGGAGAACGTCACCGAACCGTCCTCACGCGGCTTCGCCAGCGCGCGGACGAATGCGCCCAGCTCGCTGCCATAGCTCTCGCCCGGCTGTACGAGCGGCACCTGGCCCATGTTGACCAACGGCAGGTGGACCGCGATGTGCATCAGGACCGGATGCGGCGGCTTGGCCATCAGCATGCGCACCAGCAGCTGGTCGTTGCGCCGCGCGATGTCGAGCGGCTCGGTGAGGATGCAGAACTCGGCGCCGCCCCAGAGCAATTCGGCAATGCCATCGCCGACCGGATCGATCATGAAATTGCGCGCCGAGCGCACCAGCCAGCCGCCCATCGGCAGGCGGAACAGGCGCAGCGAACCCGCCGGCACCGGATCCTCGGCCTGCTTCGACACGCTCCTGAGCCGCTCGCGCCACCAGGCCGGCAGGCCGCGCGCGCTCATGCCCGCCACCTCGCGGTTCATGCGGCGATGGATGCGCTGCAGCAATTGGACGTAGTCGACGCGCGGATAGCGCGCCACCTCCGCGTCGATCTCCTCGAGCACCTTGAGGCGCGCCGCGCCACCGACGTCGGCCGGCAGCACGTCTCCCTTGCACACGCGCGGCGGCGCCTGCAGCAGTTTCGCCGTCAGCTCCTGCCAGCGGCTCTCGGCGATCGCCGGATCGGGCGGCACCGCCGGCTTCGGCGGAAACGTCGGCACCTTGCCCTGCAGCGCGTCGCGATTGTCGACCAGCATGATGCTGCCGAGCAGCCCCGGATCGACGATCGGACTGCAGCCGAACGTCCAGCCGATGCGCGTCTGCGGCATCGCATCGGTGCTCTCGTCGAAATCGTTGACGACGACCTGCATGTCGATCACGAGCCCGGCGGATGGCGTGGTCCCCGGCGGCAGGATCTCCTGCCACGGCAGCGAGGCCTCGTAGGTCGTGACGCTCTGCTCCTTGTCGTGCAGCACGACGCAGCGACCATCGGGCTGGTCGAGCAGGCGCGCCTTGCCGCCGAGCTGGTCCCAGAGCACGACCGAGCGCGAGTTCTCGTCGGCGAGCCAGAACGTGCGATCGTCGCGGCGCCCCGGGTCGAGGCCGCCGCCGCGCGTGTCGCGCGCCGGATCGAAGGTGATCTCCACCGAGTCGGCGACCGGGATCTCGTTGAGTGCGACCGAGCCGGCCTCGAGCGGGTGGTGCCATTCGTCGCGCACTGCCAGCGCGACGTACAGGTTCCGCTCGTCCCACATCGTGAACATCAGCGCGCTGCAATCGCGCGGGCCGCGCCAGGCGTTGTCCGCGGTGCCCGACAATTGTCGCTGGTCGCTGAGGACGATCGCCGGCAACTCGGGCCAGTCGGTCAGCGTCCCGTCGATCTGCACCGGGGTCTCCGGCCGCGGCAGCACCACCGCCTGCGGCAGCAGCATCGGCTCGGCGGGCTTCTGCGTTTGGGCCTGCGGCGGCTGGTTCTGGGCCAGCGTCACCGGAACGAGGAACAACGGGGCCAGCAGCTTCACGGGGTGGTTTCTATGCCCGGCGGACGGCCGGGCAACGCGAGAGTATCGACCGACACGTCACGGCAGCCACCGACAACGTGCCCATGGACCGATGACGGCGACGGGACGGCCGAGGAAGTGCGATTGCGGCACGGCCTGGAAATGGCGGCTGTCACGGCTGTCGAACGCATTGTCGCCGAGCAGGAACCAGGTCCCGGGCGGGACGAAACGGGGCCATTCGCCCGGCTGGCCGGGCATGCCGGCGATCCGCTCCCGCCAGGCGAACACGTCGCGAAACACCGAGAGCCCGGCGAGCCGCAGCGGCCGGGAACCGAGCGCGCCGACGTAGACGTGGCTGTGCGGCGCCGCGTGCAGGCCATCGTGTTCGCCGGTGCCCCACTCGGCGCGCCGCGCGACGACGAACAAGCTGTCGCGCCGGCCATCGACGACGAAGAACGCCTGGTCGTCGAGCAGGCCGAATTCGACGCGGCAGGCGCCCGTCACCACCGGTAGCGAACCGCTCGCCACCGGTTCGCCGAACCGCCACAGCGCGATGCCACCGCTCGTCGGTCGCCACGCGAACGTCAGGACCTCGGCGCGCCATTCGATCGCCGCGAGCAATTCGTCGCACGGCGCCGCGAGCTGCAGGTCGAGCCCGCAATCGGTCACACCGACGTCCTCGCCGGCCTTGCCGCGCACGCCGACCCGATCGAGATAGGCGGCGTCGACCGGCCGGGCATTGCCGACGAAGCCGCTCGGCACCGCCACCTCGCCGCGGCGCGCGCGCCACGCGCCTTGCGAGAACGTCGACCGCGACGCCGCTTCGCCGTCCGGCAGCGGCGGGATCACCAGTTCGCCGTCGACGACCGTCGCCGCACGCCGATCGAGGCACGGGTCGTCGACGTTCGCCTGCCAGACCGCCCAGGTCGCACGCATCGCGCGCGCCGCGATCGGGTCCTTGGTGTCGCGTCGCAACCGTTCGCGCTGCGGGCTGTCGCCGAGCCAGACGTCCCCGTCGCGGATGTCGATCCAGCAGGCCGTCGGGTCGTCGCCCGACGCGGCGATGCGCTTGACGAGCTGCTGTTGCGGATCGGTCGGATGCTCGACGACGACCAGGTCGTGGCGACCGCACGCGGCGGCGCGCGCGAGCTTGTCGACCAGCACGACGTCGCCGTGCTCGGGATCGCCGTAGAGCACCGGCTGCATGCTGCCGCTCGGCACGAGGTAGCGGTCGCCGGCGAACCGCCGCAGCGCCTGGAAGGTCAGCACCGCGACCGCGGCCACGGCGAGCGCGTCGCGCAGGATCGTCCATGTGGCACCGCGCTGCGCCATCACCGGAAGAACCTGTCGTGCAACACCGCCACGGCCGGCGCGAGGTCGGCGGCGGCGACGACGCACGCGATCGTGCTGCCGAGGGCACCCTGGCCGGCGCAGCGCACCGCGATGCCGGCGTCGGCGAGCGTCGCCAGCGCGGCCGCCGCGATCCCGGTCTCGAGCGCGCGCGGATCGCCGACCACGCCGACCACCGACTGGTCGGCGAGGACGCGCAGTTCGCCGAGTGCCTGCAGCCGCGCCCGACCCGGCGCGACC